>CAVIFG010000044.1:7124-11652 GCA_963641955.1 Escherichia coli | reverse complement strand
GTGCATACGAACACGTTCCGTGAGGCTTTCAGAACGGCCGACAGAAGCTGCTTCAGCACGGCAGGGTCGGATTTTTCGCCCACGCCGAAAACGCAGGGAATGCTCTGCCCGATAAGCAGGGCGCACACGATGTCCTTTTCGGCGGCGGTGCGCTCCGCGGAGGAGTACTTCGCAAGGTCTATCATTAGCACGCTTCTTCCGCTACGGGCGGCGCACTGTTTTACAAGATGGCGCCTGCCACTTCCGTTTTCGCCGGAAAGGCAGACGACGCGCTTTCCCTCGGAGCGGAGTGCGCGGCTTACCATTTCCGCCTGCTCTTCATAGCAGACAAACCCCTCTTCCGAAAGAAACTCGGGCGTCATGAATGCGCTCTCGCCAAGCTCCCCGAGGGAGAGCAGCGAGATAAAGCAGCGGCGGAATTTAAGCGGGGTGTTCAGCGGGTTTCCGTCATACGGCTCGAAAACGTATTTCAGCAGCCTTTCCGACAGGGCGGGCAGCAGCGAGGAATCTCCCCCCGCAAACAGAGCCAGCGCGAGGGATAATGTCGGGGCGGTAAGGCGCACGTTGTCGCAGATATAACCGAAGGTCTTTTCGTATTCGGAATTTACCAGCGGCAGGGCGGCAAGCGCCATCGTAAAGCGCTCCGTCATGCCGAAACCGAACGCCGCGCATATCCTGTCGAGGGGGAGTATCACGCCATTTTCCGCGGATTCGTCCGACTGCGCGGAGATATCCGCCCAGATATCTGCCGCGGCGTTCATGCCTTTTTCGGACAGCACAAACGGGATGGGGGAGAAAACATTCTCCGCCTCCTCGAGGGAAACCACCAGCCCCTTGTATTTTTCAAACGGCGTGTCGGTGACGGATCTTTTTCGCACCACGCGGTCCATATATTCCGAAAGATATATGCCCATGAGCCTTTCGTAGGCCCTGAGCTGTTCGGTTGTATCGGAAAACATATCTGCACCTGCTTTTTAAGGAATATTTATCGTTGCCTGCCCCGGGAATGACACCGAAATGACCCCGCCCCACATACACATAAGCTTTGAACTGTTGTTGAGTGCGGGCTTTCCGCCGATGAGCACCGTCGGGCACCCCGGCGCCCATGGCGCGGCGATGTTTGGCATACACGGCTGCGGCGTGAGCACGCCGAGGGCGGCGGCTGTGGCTGCGGCGACCTGCGGGTTGGCAAGGCTGGTGCACATACCAAATGGCATTATGTTCACCATCGGTTTGTTGTCCATGATGGTGGCGCAGGGCTTGTTGCAGCCGAATGCCTTGCTTTCGGGCAGCACACCCAGCTGTGACGGCGCCGCGCCGAATGAACAGGCGCACATGGCGCCCTGTGTTACCAGCATTCCCATAAATTCACCCCTGTTTTGATGTGATGATAATTCGGCTGCCCTTTGCGAGCTTGCGCTTCAACGGCTCCGCCGTGGTTATCGCCGCGCTTATGCTGTCGTAGGCGGAGATGATAAGTTTGTCCCCGTCCGCTTCGATGGCGCAGCCGTCCAGCACCCGCGGCGCAAAGCCGCCGATGAACGCCGCGCGTATTTCGCATGAGCCTGCGGCGGCGGTTTCCGCTGCGAGAGCCTCCAGCGGGAGCGGCTCGGCGCCTTTCGGTGTGAGATACACGGTGCTCCTGCCGGCGGGGTCGGGGGTTATTTCCGCGTCGGAATAGCCCGCGCAGGATATCGTGATGGTTTTTCCGTCCGTCGGGTCGAGGAAAACGTAATACCCGCCGTCCTTGTGCAGCGGGATAAGCGCTCCGCAGCGCACCTGCGCCTTTTCCAGCGGGGCGTGGGTCTGCGAGGAAGCCGCCCTTACGATATATCGTGCGGAAAACTTCATTGACCTTTCCTCCTCTGCCGCAGCGTGATGTCCGCGGAGGTTACGCGCTTGATTTCGCGCACCTTTTCGGAATCTATCAGCAGCGCGGAAACCTTATAGAAAAGCGCGGGCTTGGGGGAGATGTTGTACGCCGCCCATATGCGCAGCTTATCTTCGTAGGAGATGTTTTCGAGGGTTATGTTCACCGCCTGCCCCGCGTCGGAAAGGCTTCCGTAAAGCCCGTCGGATATCACGCGGCTGTCGTTTAGCTTCTGAAAAATGCAGCCGAGTATCCTGTGCTCGTCCTGCGCCCGCAGGGTTATGTCAGATTTCAGCGCGGTAAAAATCATATAATGGAGATTTATCGCGGAGGGGGCGGCGCGGACATGAGTTTCGTCCACGGCTATCTCCCCGCGGTCCACCGCGGTGCCCGCGTCCTGCGATATATCGTAAAGGCATACGCCCACCTGAAATCCGCCGGTTTCGTCGGGACTGCACAGCCCGATGAATTCGGGCTTTTCCACGGGCGGGATGCAGCTTCGCCGAAGAAATTCAACTATCGTTCTGCCCGCGTCGGAAATTGCCGTATATCCTGCCATAGCTTCTCCTATCTGATGAAAAGTGTTCCGTTTTCGGTCTGCTCGGTAAGCCCTAATCCCGCCGCCAGAAGCTGCGGGGAAATATATTCCACCGAGCCTATCTGCTTCGGGGCGGCGTCGGTCATGAGCAGTTTGTCGCTGACGTAGGCGGTGCTGCTTCCGGCGGTGAATTCGATGAGGATGTTGTTGCCCTTTATCACGAAAATTCCGTCCGCGGAGATATACTGCGCGCCGATAAGCTCCGCAATTTCGCGGGCGTTTATGTATGTCGTGCCGTCGAGGGTGAGCGAAAGGGAGTTTGAATAGATATCGTATTTCGGGATGACGAGGGCGTAGCCGTACAGCTCATCCACGGCGGAAACGGTGCCGCCGGATGGGGTCATGCCGCCGTTTCGTGCGGAAATGATATCCGCGGATATTCTGTCGGCAAGGCTGTCAAGACCGCAGGCGGCAAGCTTTGCGTCGGCATATTCCAGCGCCTTTGCCCGCGTGGAATTATCCATACAGTCTGCGGGGACATTTTTCAGCGCGCCGACAAGGCCGTCGTATCCGTCGGTGCTGCCGCTTTCGGCGGCGCTGTCGAAGTTGTCGAGGGCGCTGTCGAAGCTGTCCATGGCTGCCTTATCCGCCGAGGGGAGAAGCTCCTTTATGCCGTCCTTTTCGTATGTCAGCTTCTTCACCGCGTCCTCGGAACCGATGTTGTTCAGCAGGTTTTTCTTCGCTTCGAGAAGCCGGCCGTATTTTTCGTTGAGCTTCGCGGCGGTCTGCGCGCCGCTTGTTGTGCCAGATGAGCCAGAAGAATCAGCCGAGGCCGACGGGCTCATGCCGCCGTTTTGTGCGGAGGAGATATCCGCGGCTATCTGACCCGCGATATCGTCGGCGCCGCTGTCGCGGAGTTTTTCCGCCGCAAAGGAGAGCACCTTTGCCCTGTCGTCGTTCGTCATTACGCTTTCGGGGACATTTTTCAGCGCTTCAACCAAGTCGGAATACCCGTCGGAGCTGCCGCTTTCGGCGGATGATATGAAATTGTCCAGCGCTTCGTCGAAGCTGTCCAGCAGGGCGGAATCCGTTTCGGAGAGCAGCGTTTTGAGGGCGTCCTTTTCTGCGTTAGCCTTTCGTATTGCTTCGCCCGAACCACCGTTTTTCAGACTGTCGGTGAGGGCGTCTATCAGCGCGGAATACTTCCCGCCTGCTTCGGCGGCGAAGCCGTTCTGCATTTCCGCGAGCCTGTCGGTCAGCGCGTCAAGCTCGGATTTCTTTGTATCCGCGAGGGAATTGCTGCCGGAGGATATGGCATCGATGTATTCGTTGTATTTGCTGTCGATGTCATTCTGAATATTGTCAAGCTTCTTCCGCTCCTCCGCGAGGGAGCCGTCGGAGAGCGCCTTTGCGGATTCCGCTTCGGAAAGGATTTCATCGGAATTGTCGGCGGATATCTGCCGCAGATCTTTCAGCAATTTGTCCCCGCCGCTTCCCGTGGAGAGCGCCGCGAGCCTGTCGCCGAGCTGTCCCAGCTTATCTGCGGCGATGGAGTTGTATTCCGCGGAGGAAGTGCTTCCCGTGGTGTAGTAGGCGCTGTCCTTGGCGTAGCCCTGCGCCTCCTTTATGGCGGTGGTGAGGGCTGTTTTCACATCCTCGGATGTGGTGGTGCTTTCGTCGGAGTAGACATCGTTGGTGCCGTTTTCCACGGAGGATATCAGCGCGTCGATGCTTGATACGGCTTCATCGTAGAGTTCGTCCGCCATTTCTGCGGCGGCTGCGGGGTCGGTTTGTTTTCCGTTGGTCATGGCGTCGAGGACGTCCAGCTTTTCCTCTGCCTTTTCCGCGGCGGAGGTGTCCCCGCTGGTCAGCGCGGAGATGAGTTCATCCTCAAGCTTGGACTGCTTCTGCGCGGCGGTGCCTGTGCCGGAGGATGTTTCGCTGTCGAGGGTGCTGATGTCCTCCAGCAGGGAGGACTGCACATCCGCAAGGGCGGAAATAAGGTCGGCGTGGGAGGATTTGTCGGGGCTGCCGAGGGCGGACATCTGATCCTCGATGCGGGCGTAAACCACCTCGCTGCAATGCTTGTCGAGCTGCCCGCGAAGCTTTACCCGCACGGA
>CAVIFG010000044.1:6048-7092 GCA_963641955.1 Escherichia coli | reverse complement strand
CGCGGCTTCGGAATTGCTGCTTTCCAGCGCCTTTAATTTTGCCGTAAGGTCGGCGGTGGTCCTGTCGTTTACGGGGGCGAGGATGGCGTTCAGCGCGTCCTGCTCGGCGCGGTAAAGCTCGTACTTTGCTTTCTTTTCGTCGTCCTTGCCGTAGTCGGAGGTGGAGTTCACAAGCTCGTTGGTGATGTTGAGCTGCTCGCTTAGGGTCTTGCAGGCGTCGATGTTGGCGGGGTAGCGTGAGCTTTCTATATCCTTTACGGAAACCGTGCCGCCGTTCACAAGGTCTACAACGGTGCCGTCAGCCTTGAAATACAGCGTGAGTTCCAGCGCGTTTATCGTTTTCGCGTCGACGATCTTATTGTTGGAAAGGGTGATGTCGTTGACGTTTTCGGCGTCGGTGATGTCGTACCATACGCCGCTGTTGAGGTCGGATTTGTAGTATATCCGGTTCTGGTTGGTGTCCTCGGCGTTCTTTTCGGCTAGGGACTGGTTTTCCTCGTTCAGCGCATCGAAATCTATGAGGTAGGTGCCGATGATAAGAGAGGCATTGCTTATCTCGTCGGCGGTGGGGCGGGTCTCGCCGTAGGTGAAGATACACGCCGCCGCTGTTGCCGCCGCGGCAGCCGCTGCCGCCGATATGATATAAATTCGCTTTCTGCCTGCCATTTCATCGCCTCCTTTTTTGTTGAAGTGTTATTGAAGCGTAAGAAGCTTCTGCCCGTCCGCGGTGGTGGTCACGGCTAGCTCCGCCTGCTGCTCCTCCCCGCTGAAAAGCTTCACGGTAAATCCCGTCATGTCGCCGAAGGTGCTGCTGAGGTGCGAAACGCCCTTGGCGGCGATGCCGCTTCCGATAAGGTTTCCGTCGTGGTAAAGCGCGAAGCTGTCCCATTTGAAATCATCTGATTTTATTGAGAAAACCGCCCGCAGACCCGAAGCGGAAACATTCCAGCTTCCCGCGGTGTATTTCGACGTGCCGCCCTGCGCGGACTGCATATCCAGCGTGCCGCCGTACTGCATTCCGTCGAACGTCGCGGTGTATTTCAG
>CAVIFG010000044.1:0-6038 GCA_963641955.1 Escherichia coli | reverse complement strand
GTCGGAATAGATCGTGCTTATGCCGGTCATGGCTTTGCCCACGGCGGTGCGGCTTCCTATCTGCTTTCCGTCGGTGGTGAAAAGCTCGTAGTCGGTGACGTCGTAGCTTTCGGGGATGGATACGCCGAAGCTTACTTTATATGAAGCCCCGCTTACATTGACGTACCACGACGGCTCGGAGGAGGAGCTTTCTTCCCCTGTGGTTATGCCGTCTTCGTAGTTCTTTATGGAGCCGTTTGCGCCGCCGCTTAGCTTGTCGGAGATATACCCCGCGCATTGCAGGTTGTACGAAGAAAGGCTCTTCGCGTAGTCCGCGCGCATTTCGAATATGCTCTTCTGCTGCTCCAGCAGCGCGACCTTTTTGTCATACAAATCGGTAAAGGACGTCAGCCCGTTTCTGTTGTCCGCGAGGGCGCTTGCGTAGTCCTGCTCGGCGGTGGAGAGGTATTCAACGGCGGAGCGGTAGGAGCTGCGGGATTCCTGCAAGGCGTAAAATCCGTCCGTCACGGCGTTGGTGAGGGTGTTGTAGGCGGTTTTCCTGTCCTGCTCGGCCTCGTCCAGCTCCGCAAGGCTTACGAAAAGGGCGTAGCGCTCGTCCTCGAGATACCTTTCACCCGAATAGGTCTTTTTAAACCATTCCTTGGGAATTTTTATCTTGAAGAAAAGCAGCCTTATCACATAATTGCCCTCCCACGGGCGCTGAATGGTGGAAAGAAAGCTGTGGTAGATATTGATGAAATACTCATAATCCACCGCTTCTCCGCGGGCGCGGCAGGAGTTGAGATATGACATGATAACGGACGCGTCCCCGCCGTATCTTCCGGAATAAATGCTCTTTACGGTTTCGGTGCTGCTTTCGGCGTTGAGCTTGGTTTGCAGCGCCTTGTAGTAGCCGTAGTCGTATTTCAGGGCGTAGTCCTTTATATCTGAGAGCATGGAGCGGGTTATTTCCGTTTCGGGGAAAGTGCAGGAGAATTTGTATCCCTTGGAGACATCCGTGCCGATGATGGAGGAGAGCTTTTCCTTGTCGCGCTCGTAGGTGCTCCGCGCTTTCGCGAGGGAATTCTGCGCGTCGGATATCTGCTTATCCATGTATTCGAGGTCGCTTTTCTTGGCGTTTCCCTGCGCGTAGGCGGAAATCACCTGCTTTTTCGCGGACTGCGCTTCGGAAAGCAGGTTGGCGTTGTATTCGATGTCGTATGCGTCGAAAACCACGGTGTAGTACTGCTGCTCGCAGTTTGCGATGACGGTAAGGCGGGCGTTTTCCTGCTCGGCGTTGAGAATTTTAAGCTCGCTCTGGATATCGGGCACCTTGGTCATAAGCTCGATCTCCTTGGGCATTCCGTGCTTTTCGGGGAATTTTATGTTGAAAAGCAGTGAGAACCGCACGGTGCTTTCGTTCTTCCTTGTGTCCGCGATGGCGGCGTACGCCTGCTTCAGTTCTATCTGCTTCTTTACCTTGCTCAATGTTACCTTGCGGATGCTGTCGCTGTTTTTAAGCGCCAGCGATATCGCCTGCGGCAGGGTGAGGGATATCTCCTCGGCGCGGGCGGGCAGACCCGAAAACACCGTGCAGCACAGCGCCGCTGCGGTGAGGAGGGATATTATTTTCGTTTTTATCCGGGTCATGTTTTCTTCCTCCTTATATCATGCCTATCTCCATGTATTCAAGGCTGCCCATGATGGAGATGGTTTTCACGAACATACCGTTGCTGATGTATTTCCTGCAGACCATCGAGTCGGATGGCTCCACGCCGATGTACCGCATCAGCTGCCTGTCGGCGGCGGTGGTTTCGCAGACATAGGCGCTGTATGGCTCCGCTCCGATGGGGACGAAGCTGTCGAGGTTATCAAATGCATTCCTGCCCGAAAGCACCATGCGGTCGGGCTTTCCGTCGGCGCCGAATATAAACCCGACGTTCAGGTCGGCGCAGAATACAAGCGTTCTTCGGTCGATATCCCGCTCGCCGGAGGCTGTGGGGAATGCCGCAGCAACGGCGGATTTTTCTAGGTTGATAAGGCTGGACCAGTTTATCTCGCCGTTTATCACGCTGCCGCTGAAAATCTGCTCGCCGCTGCTGCGGTATATCGAGCATACGCCGTTTGCGGCGCCGTTTTCAAACTGCCCCTCGATGGTCATGCCGTCTTTATATGCGTAGAGCTTTCCGCTGCCGCTGTATACTCCCGCGGAAAATCCCCCTGAATATACCTTGGAGCCGTCGGGGGAATACTCGGTGCCCTCGCCGGACATGGCGCCGTCCACGAAGCTTCCGACGTATTTCAGCACGCCGTCCTCGTAAAGTTCGCCGCTGCCGCTGTAGATTCCGTTGACAAATCCGCCGCTGTATATCAGCTTTCCGCCCTCGGCGTAGAGCTGACCCTCGCCGTTGAGCACGCCCGCGGTGAATGTCCCGCGGCGGGATATGCTTCCGTCGGGGAAGTATTCGGTGCCCTCGCCGTCGTAAAGTCCCCCGGCGAAATCCCCGCTGTATATGAGTACGCCGTCGCTGTCGTATAGTTTTCCGCTGCCGCTGTAAAGGCTCGCCTCAAACCCGCCGTCGTAAATCAGCACGCCGGATGAATAAAGCTTTCCGCTGCCGTTATACTCGTTGTCCGCGAAATCGCCGAGATACACCATCTCACCGTTGTCGTAGAGTTTTCCGCTGCCCTGCGCGGCGCCTTTTGTGATATTGCCGCGGTAGAGAAGCGTGCCGTATTCGGTGTAGACCTCCGCGCTGCCCTCCGCCGCAAAAAATTCGGCGGTGTTTACGGTGAGTTTCCTTGTGAAAAGCGTCCGCTGCAAAAACGGCACCAGCAGCCATATTACCAGCAGCACCGCCGCCGCGATGAGAAGCAGCACGCCCAGCAGCGCGCGCTTCGCAACGTATGTATTGCCAAGCTTGACATAATCGCACAGCTCCGACGGCTTTTTGATTATAAACGTTACCATGCCGCGGAGGATGTCCTTTGCCTTTTTCGCCGCGGTGACTGGGAGCTGCCTTATCTTGCTCAGTTTTGCGGTGACGCGGCTCAGCATTGACTTGAAAAAGCCCTCTATCCGCCTGAAAAGAATATCAAGAAAATTCATGCCGTCACCGCCTTTCGTGCAATATTTTTTAGTTTATTTTTACCGCTGCGCCTTTCAGGGAAGCCTGCCCGCCGGAGCTTAGTTTCAGGCTGCTGCCGCCCTTAACCTCGGCGCTGTCGCCGCTTACGGTTATTTTGGAGGATTTAATTTTCGCGGAGCTGTCCGAACTTACGGAGAGGCTTCCGCCGCTTTCCATGATTATCTTCGTGGAGCCTGCGCTGATGTTCACCTTTTTGTCCGCCTGTATGGTTATAGTGCCGTTGGCGGAGTCGACCTTTATAAGATTTTTCCCGCCCTTATCCTGCAGGGTTATGCAGTTTTTTTCGTCGTCAAGCTTTATGAGAAGTTCGTTTTTGGTTTGCAGGGTGATTTTTTCCTTGCCGTCGCTGTCGTCGAAAACAAGCTTGTGCCCCGCCTTGGTCTGTATCATGCGGATGGGGTTGTTTTCCTTTATCTCGGCGGGGGTCTTGAAATTCTTGTTCCAGAGCGAGCCGAGCACATATGCGCGGGAGATATCCCCGCCGCAGAATGCCACCAGCACCTCATCCCCGACATTCGGGAAGAACAGCATTCCCCATCCCGCGCCGGACATGGGGGTCATAACGCGGATGAAATCCGTTTCGTAATCGGGCAGGTCGAGGTTAAGAAGCTTGACTTTCACCCTGCCCAGCTTGTCGGGATCGTTTATGTTTGTCACCACGGCGGGGCATACCCCCGCGAGGGACGGCGCGTCGCCGCCGCCCATGTAATCAAGCAGACTCATTTCGGGTATTTCCTTTAAATATCGTTTCCGCCAAGCTCCGCGGAGGTGGTGAACCTGCCGCCGACGAGCCTGTGCGTCACTTTTTTGATGTAGTAGCTTTTTGCGGGGCTGCCGAAGCCGCTCACCACCGCGAATTTCCCCGGGACTACCTCGGGCAGCCCGCTGAATTCCGCGTATCCCTCAACGGAGGAGTAGGACATTCTGTCCAGTTCCGCCTGCGCAATCTGCTTTGCGGCTTCGTTGGTGGACGCGGCAGGGTCGGATATGGTCTTTACCATGCCCTGCTTTATCGCGCTGCTTGCGGCGGCGCGGGATGTGCTCCCCGTTTCGAGGATATTCACGGAGGAAACCTCGCTTTTTATGCGCTTTTTCTCGTCGGTTTCGTCGTTGTTGACCACCACGACCTTTGAGATGCGGTTTTTAAGGCTGGTTTCGATGGAGAAACGCAGCAGCTCCATATCGGGGGATATTTCGATAATCTCCGTGCGGTCGCTGCCAACGGGGACAAAATACGCCTTTCCAAGGCTGATGAAGAAGCTGTAATTAAGCCGCTTCGCAAGCCGCACCACGAAGTCATAGTCGCTTTCGGCAAGCTGCGAAAACGGCTGCGTAAGTTCGGGGGTCTGCTGCACCTTTCCGATGGAGAAGAAGTCGCCGTAGGCACCGAGGGTCTTTTTCACCGCGTCGCTGTAGCGTTTCATGCCGGTTTTTATTTCGGAGCGGGCGCTGTTCATCATCATGCCCTTGCCGTCAAGGCAGGTGACATACAGCAGCCAGCCGTCGCTGTGGGAATATTCAAATCTGACGGAATCTATGTACCCGCTGAAAACGTCGGTGAGTTTACTTCCGTAGCCCATGCTTATTCCGACGGATTTTCCAAGCTTCATTTTGCCCATAAGGCTGCTGTCGGGGGAGATTATCCCCGCGCTTTTGGTGGAGCCGTCGAACACCGTAAATTCGGCGTAGCCCGCTTCGTACATGGCAGAAAGCTGCACCGTCATGTTACGGATGCTGTATTTCGGCAGAAGCTGGAACCCGTCGATGTCTATGGCGCATCTTCCGTCGTAGAAGCCGCTGTATTTCTTTTCAAGCTGCGCAAAGGTGTATTTTACCATGGCGGCTCCTTTCAGCGCTCGATGGGAGCGGCTTCGGCTTCGGAAGCGGCTTCGCTGCGCTTACGGCGTATTTCTTCGTTGTGCTGCCGTATGCGCTCGATATTCGCTTCGGAGGTGCCGCTGTTTTCCGCTGCAGCGGCGGAAAGCTGCTCGCGGTAGGCGGAGATGCCCGTCCTGCCGGAAAGATCTATTTCGGTCGCGCTGTCATATATGATGGTTATGCTGTCTATCATGGTCTGCGAGCTTTCCGCGTCGAGGTCGGACACCGTCACCTGCTCGACATATGCGTTGCTGAAATAGTACGCATGAACGGGCTTGTGGTATTCATCCATGACCATTAAAATGAGCACGGTTATTTTCGACATGGATTTCGCAGGGTTGTACGACCCCACGCCCTTTGACAGCGTCATGCGGCAGGGCTCCTTTTTTTCCTCCCGGAGGATGGACAACCCGAAATTCGTTCCACCCTCGTGGAATGCCGTGTAGGCGTCCTTTTTCAGCGTAAGGCCGCTGACGGATCTGAAGCCTATTTTAAGCGCGTCGATGTACAGGCAGAAGTTGTAGCCGGGGAAAGGGTATGCCGTGTTGTTCGTTGCCGCCACAGAAAACGCTCCTTCCGTCAGGTGATGTCAAAGATGTTTTTCTTTTCGGTTTCGCCGTTGAGCTTTTTGTTTATCTTGGAGATCTCGCGGCACCAGCGCAGGCGCTCTTCGTGTTCCATATTCATGATGGATTCATACGACCAGTGGAAATAGTACGCGATGAACGCGACCTCCTCGTATATTTTATCGGCGGGATAGCCTTTTATCACTGCGTTCGCCTCCCTCAGTCAAAAATGACCGGCGCACGGAACTGCCTGCCGCACTGCGGGCATACGCAGGCTATCTCGGGAGGGTTGGCGCCGTTTATCTTCTGGTAGAAATCCTGCAGGAACGCGAGGTCGGCGGTGAACAGCTTTTCGACCACCTTTGCGTCCACGATGGGCAGATCGCCGAGCTGCGTTATCACCCTTGCAAGCAGGATTATCGTGAGATAGCTGGGGTTCTGCTGAACGCGGGGCTCCTTCAGCGGG
>CAVIFG010000043.1:10801-11667 GCA_963641955.1 Escherichia coli | reverse complement strand
ATATAGTGGAATTATGTGTATTGATATGTGCTGACATTTTTTAGAACGGAGATATGACGCATGGACCCAAAATATAAAATGACGATGGCTCAGGCGAAAGAGGATATGGAGGCTTACAGCAAGATATTTACCTCTGTACGCCTGCTTGATGTAAAACAGCTTGAGGATCCCGAAAACACCGCGGACAAGCCCTGCCGCGAGCTGGAGCCGTGGATAAAGGGTAAATCCTGCCTTAACTGCGTTGCCCTCAAGGCTATCGAAACAAAGTCCGAGGCTATAAAGCTCAAGATATCCGAGTCCGAGGTGTATCAGGTGCTCGCGCGGTATGTTGAGATAGACGGCAGACCGTATGTTATCGAAATGATGCGCTATCTTGGCGATGATTTCTCCGTTGATTTCGGCGGGCAGGAGGAGTATGCGGACAAGCTCTCCAAATTCCGCGACGAAATATATATCGACGTACTTACCGGCGTGTACAACCGCCGCTATTATGAGGAGCAGCTCAAAAAGACCGCTGTCACCGGCGGCGTAGTTATGATAGACCTTGATGATTTCAAGCTGTACAACGACACCTGCGGCCACTCCGCGGGGGACTCCGTTCTCAGCACCGTTGTCGAAACCATGAAGGAATGTATCCGCGGCTCCGATGTTATGATACGCTACGGCGGCGATGAGTTCCTGCTCGTTATGCCGAATATTGCGGAGGATGAGTTCTCTGAGATACTCGGCAATATAAAAGAGCACGTCAGCACGGTGGATGTCCTCGGGCATTCGGGGATGCACCTTTCCGTCAGCATCGGCGGGGTCCTTACGGACGGCGAGCCGCTTGAGGACGCCGTTATCAAGGCGGACAAGCTGATGTACAA
>CAVIFG010000043.1:0-10791 GCA_963641955.1 Escherichia coli | reverse complement strand
GGGCAGAAAAACGCCGTTATCACCGACAGCAATACCGCAGTGGAGGAGGGCGACGACAAGCTCGAAATACTTATCGTCGACGATTCCGATATAAACCGCGAGATACTTTCGGGAATGCTCGGCGACGGCTTTAAGATACTCGAAGCTTCCACGGGCGAGGAGTGCGTTTCGTTGCTGAAGCAGCACGGCACCGCCATCGCTTTGATACTGCTCGATATCGTTATGCCGGGCATGAGCGGCTTTGATGTTCTGCACATCATGAACGACAACCACTGGATCGAAGATATCCCCGTAATAATGATCTCCAGCGACACATCCGATAATTCCATCCGCGAGGCATACGAACTGGGCGTGTCCGATTACATAAGCAGGCCTTTTGACGCGAGGGTAGTTCACCAGCGTGTATTCAATACCATAAAGCTCTATGCAAAGCAGCGCAGGCTTGTAAAGCTGGTGTCCGACCAGATATCCGAAAAGGAAAAGGACAACAGCATGATGGTGAGCATTCTCAGCCACATCGTTGAGTTCCGCAACGGCGAAAGCGGCGCGCACGTTCTGCATATCAGGGAGCTTACCGAAATGCTTCTTGACCGCCTTGTACAGAAAACAACGAAATACAATATCAGCAACGCTGATTTCGCGCTTATCCCCATGGCTTCCGCACTGCATGATATCGGCAAGATAGGCATTGACGACAAGATACTGAACAAGCCCGGCAGGCTCACGCCCGAGGAATTCCAGATCATGAAAACGCACACGATCATCGGCGCTTCCATGCTCGAAAACCTTGAGCAGTTCCAGAACGAGGAGCTTGTAAAGGTTGCACATCAGATATGCAGATGGCACCACGAACGATATGACGGCAGGGGATATCCCGACGGACTGAAAGGCGACGAGATACCGATCGCCGCGCAGATAGTTTCCGTTGCGGATGTTTACGACGCGCTGGTCAGCGAGAGAGTTTACAAAAAGGCATTCCCGCATGAAAAGGCTATCGAGATGATACTTAACGGCGAATGCGGCATTTTCAACCCGATACTGCTGGAATGCTTTATGGATATAAAGGACGACATCAAGGCAAAGTTCAGCACGGCAAATTCAAAATAAAAGGCACCCGCGAAAATACAAGAATAAACACCGGACGCCGAGATACAAAATGGCGCCGGATAACATACTGACAAATACTAAGGAGATAATGCAATGACTATAAGAGAATGCTATGAACTCATGGGTTCCGATTTTGACGGGGTGCTCAGACGTTTGGGCAGCGAGGCGATAATATCCAAATTTGCCGTCAAGTTTCTCAACGACCCCAGCTTTTCCGATTTGAAGAGCGCAATGCAGGACAGACGCGCAGAGGACGCTTTCCGCGCGGCGCATACCCTCAAGGGCGTGTGCGTAAATCTCGGATTTGACCGCCTGCACAAGGTCAGCTCCGACCTCACCGAGGCGCTCAGAGGCCGCACATTTGACGGCACCGAGGAGCTTTACAAGCTTGTTGAAGAGGAATACAACAGGACCGTCGACGCTCTCAGAGCGTTCGGCAACGGCTGAGCAAAGGAACGATATCGGAAACGAGGAACCTGATGCAAAACAACGATTCGCTTCTATCGGCATGTGGATTATCAGAGCTTTATACCGAAAAAGTTCTTGTGATGAACAACGGTGCGGGCATCAGCGAGGAAAACAGCAGAGCCATCCAGTATGCGCTGGAGATGAACAACGCCGTTGGCACCATCGCGGGATATTACGATGAAAAGCTCACAATATTTTTTGCCAGCAGCTTTTTTATGAAAAATCTCGGCTACGAGGTCGAGGAATTCATGAAATGCACCGACGGCTCGCTCAGAAGCATGATCCTCGACGAGGATATGTGCTTTTTTGAGGGAGAAACGTTCAGAAACGCGGCGGGCGAGGGTATGCACCGAATGCTGACAAAGGACGGCACGCCCGTGTATGTCAGAATGTTCAAGACCGAGTCCGTCGACGGAAACGGCGTTCCGCTGTGGGTGCTTTCCGTGCGGCTGGCGTGGGACGCGCAGAATCTTTCGCTGGTAAATGATATCATACAGTCCGGCGGATGGTATGTCGATTACGGCGAGAACAACCGCATAATAGGCGTTAAATGGAGCAGCAAATTCAGGCAGATGCTTGGATTTACCGACGCCGGGGACTTCCCCGATGAACTGGAGTCGTGGGAGCGGCTCATCCACCCGAGCGACAAGCCCAGGGTCATGGAGCTTTTAAATGCCGCGGCGGCCGACAGGACAAACAAAACAAAATACAACATTGAATACCGTTTGAAAAATAAAAACGGCGAATACCACTGGTTCAAGGAAACCGCGGAGATAAACCGCCGCACCGATGGCACCCCCAGCCGCATGGTCGGTATTTTTGTTAACATCGACAAGCGGAAGAACGTCGAGGAGAAAAACGAGAAATTCTCCGTGCTGCACCGCGCATATTCCCGCTCTAACCTGTGCGAATTTTATGTTGACCTCCACGAAAATACGTTCGAGGCGCTGAAGCTTAAAGGCACGCTTAACGAAAGGCTTGCGGGCATAAGCGACTGGGACGACCTTATCGATTACTTTGTCGACCATGTCTGCGAGGACAGCAAGCGCTCCGTAAGGCTGATGTACAACCGCGGCTATATCATAAATGAGCTTCGGAAACTCGGCGGCGATATGAGCCTTGAGTGCCGCGCAAAATATGACGGAGAGGACTACTGGGTGCGCAACCTTATCCTCCCTGTGGACTGCGATGAAAACGGCACGCCGCAGCACGTTATTGTTATCCTGCGCGATATCACGGACGGCAAGAAGTCGCAGGAGGACCTCGAGCGGCTCGTCAAGAACAACCATGACATGGACGAGCTTCTGCGCGGAATGGTGCGCCTTGTAAAGCGGTTCGCCGTATGCGATCTCGAGAATGATCACTACGAGCTGCACAATCTCGACAAGAATAACCTGCTCAAGACCTCGGGCAGATATGAGGATCTCATTGCGGAGGTATGCTCGAAATTCAAGGCGCTGGATGATTCAGTGCTGCTTTCAAAGGTGCTTTCCGTAAAGAATATCATCGAAAACATCACATCCGAAAACGATGTGTATAATATCGAATACTGCTCTGTTGACGAAACGCTGTTCAAGAATATGGCGCTGATCCCGCTGGAGTTCAGAAACGGCGTGCTGACAAGGGTGCTTATTATCATACAGGATGTCACCCAGACAAAGCAGATGGAGCGCGACGCCCGCCGTGCGCTTCAGGAAGCGTTCCTTGCCGCAAACAGGGCAAACGACGCAAAGACAGAGTTCCTTTCAAATATGTCGCACGATATCCGCACACCGATGAACGCCATCATCGGCATGACCGCCATTGCGGGTGCTCACATCGGCGACAGGGAAAGGGTGCGCGACTGCCTCAGCAAGATAACGGTATCCAGCAAGCATCTTCTCGCGCTTATAAACGAGGTGTTGGATATGAGCCAGATAGAGCGCGGTGGCTTTACGCTCGCCGAGGAGGAGTTCAGGCTCCCCGAGCTGGTGGACAGTATCGTCGCAATTATAAAGCCCAGCGCCGAGCAGCACGGGCACGATCTTTCCGTAAGGATAACCGACGTCCGACACGAAGCGGTGATAGGTGACAGCCTGCGCGTTCGGCAGGCGCTGGTGAATATACTTACAAACGCTGTGAAATACACCCCGGACGGCGGAAAAATAAGCTTTGATATCTCCGAAAAGCCCACGAACAGCAAAAAGACCGCCTGCTACGAGGCGGTGATAACCGACAACGGATACGGCATGAGCGAGGATTTCCTCAAGGTGATTTTCGAGCCGTTTACCCGCGCGGATACGAAGCGCACGTCAAAGATACCCGGCACGGGTCTTGGCATGGCGATAACGAAAAACATTGTTTCCATGATGAACGGAAACATCAGCGTAAGCAGTAAACTCGGCGAGGGCAGCAAATTCACGGTGACATTTTACCTGCGGCTTCAGGACGAGGAAATAGTTTCTGTGGACGAGCTGGCTGACCTGCCGGTGCTTGTGGTGGATGATGATAAGATCTGCTGCGAAAGCACCGTGGAAATGCTGAATGAGATCGGTATGTCGGGGGAGTATGTCACATCCGGCAGGGAAGCCGTGGATATTATCGTAAAGCGGCACGAAGCGGCAAATGACTTTTTCGCGGCAATAATCGACTGGAAAATGCCGGTTATGGACGGCGTAGAAACCACCCGCGAGATACGCCGCCGCGTCGGACGCAACGTCCCGATAATCGTGTTCACCGCATATGATTGTGCGGAGGTAGAGCGCGAGGCAAGGGCAGCGGGCGCTGACGCGTTCGTTACGAAGCCGCTGTTCCGCTCGCGGCTGACTACTCTTTTCAAGGATATAGTCGGCGGCGGAAAGGACAAGGAAAGGATCGAAGAACTGGACGACATCGCAGGGCTTGATTATTCCGACAAGCGTATCCTGCTGGTGGAGGACAACGACCTCAACCGCGAAATTGCTTCCGAAATACTCGGAATGACAGGCGCCAAGGTCGAAACCGCCGAAAACGGCAAGGCGGCGGTGGATATGGTGGACAGCGCAGGCGAATGGTACTATGACATTGTTTTCATGGATATACAGATGCCGGTGCTCAACGGCTACGAAGCAACGGCGGCGATACGCGCCGTCCCGAGCGAATACGCCAAAAAGCTTCCGATAGTCGCAATGACCGCGAATGCTTTCGCGGAGGACGTTGCCAAGGCAAAATCCGCAGGCATGAACGACCATGTTTCCAAGCCGCTGGATTTCAGCAAGCTTAAAGAAGTCATGGGTAAGTGGCTCTGAGTTACATAAAAAATTACCGCCCCCGATAATTCGGGGGCGGCTTTGTTTTATTTACGAAAGCTTGATTTTTCTTACTGCGTCCCTAACCTTCAGCACAAAGGCGGGGGAAACGGAAAGTTCGTCAATGCCCATGCGCAGGAACGTTTCCGTGAGGGTGGTATCCGCGGCAAGTTCGCCGCATATTCCTATCCAGGCGCCGTGCTTGTGGGCGTTTTCCGCGCTCATTTCGATAAGGCGGAGGATCGCTTCGTGGTGGGTGTCGATGAAGTCCTCAATATCGGGATTCTGCCTGTCGCAGGCGAGGGTGTACTGCGTAAGGTCGTTCGTGCCTACGCTGAAGAAATCCACCATGGGGGCGAGCCTGTCGCTGATTATCGCCGCGGCGGGGGTTTCTATCATAATGCCGAGTTCGATTTTGTCGGAGTATTCTATGCCCTCGCTCGTCAGCTCTTTCTTGACATCCTCGCATATCTCCTTGATGCGCTCGACTTCCTTAACGCTGGTTATCATCGGGAACATTATTCCGAGGTTGCCGTAAACGGAGGCTCTGTAAAGCGCACGGAGCTGCGTTCTGAATATCTCGGGGCGGGTCAGGCATATCCTTATCGCGCGGTAGCCGAGGGCGGGGTTTTCCTCCTTTTTCAGTCCGAAGTAGTCCACCTGCTTGTCCGCGCCGATGTCCAGCGTGCGGATGATGACTTTCTTTCCCGCCATGCTTTCGAGAACGCGCTTGTAAGCGTGGAACTGCTGCTCTTCTGTGGGGAAGTCGCTGTTCTCAAGATAAAGGAACTCGCTTCTGAACAGCCCTATACCGCCCGCGTCGTTCAGAAGCACAGCGCCGATGTTGTCTATGCCGCTGATGTTCGCGTAGATGTTGATTTTCCTGCCGTCGAGGGTGACGTTCTCCTTGCCTTTCAGTTCCTGAAGCAGACGCTTCTTTTCTTCGTCCGCCGCCTGCCTGCGGGTGTATTTCTCGATGGTTTCTTCGTCGGGGTCGACGATTATCTCGCCGGTATATCCATCCACGATGGCGGTTTCGTCGGGCTTTATCTCCGAAAGGAACTCATCGCCGACGCCTATTACCGCGGGGATATTCATATTCCGCGCCAGTATCGCCGTGTGGGAGTTGGAGGAGCCGTGCGCCGTCACGAATGCAAGCACCTTGTCCTTGTCCAGCGAAACCGTTTCGCTGGGGGCGAGGTCCTCGGCGCAGACGATGGTCCTGTCCGCCGAGGACGTGCTGTCTGCGGCGGTGCCCATAAGGTTCGCGATTATTCTGTTGGAGATATCCTTTACGTCCGCGGCTCTTGCCTGCATATACGCGTCCTCCATAGAAGAGAACATCTCCGCGAAGTTGTCAGATGTGAGAGCGACAGCGTATTCCGCGTTGACACCCTGCGTGTCGATGATGTTTTCGATGGATTCGTTGTAGTCCTCGTCCTCGAGCATCATAAGATGTATCTCGAAGATCTGCGCGTTGGTTTCGCCGACTTCCTTCAGAGCCTTTTCGTATATTTCCTTAAGCTGAGCCGCTGCCGCCTCCTTGGCGGCGGTGACTCTCGCCTTTTCTGCTTCTGTGTCGTCAACATGGGTGCGGGTGACGGAAACGTCGCTTTTTCTGAAAACGGATATCTTTCCGACTGCAACGGCGCCGTATACGCCTTTTCCTTTGTATGTTCTCATGATCTGACCCCTTTCAGTTACGGCTGAAAAAGCCGCGTTGTTATTCTCCGAAGCCGCTCTCGAACAGCTCCACAGCCTTGTCCAGAGCCGCCTGCTCGTTCTCGCCGTCGGCGGTGATCTCTACCTTTGTGCCACACTTGATGCCCGCCGCCATTATCTGCATGACTGCGGTGGCCTTTGCGGTCTTTTCTGCGGTCTTGAGGGTCACGGTGCAGCCTGCGAACTTCTTCATTTCTGCCGCGAGGATGCCTGCGGGACGCATATGAATGCCCTGTGCGTTGATTACTTCTACTGTCTTTGTTACCATGATGTTACTCTCCTTATTTAATAAATTACTTGTCAGCCTTTACGGTTTTCTTTTTCTTTAACAGCGCGAGCAGGAACATGGAAACCACCGAGCCTGCCGCGAGGGATACGAGGTACATCGGCCAGTTGCCGACAACGGCGAACACGAAGATACCGCCGTGGGGAGCCATAAGCGTGCAGTTGAACGCCATCGAAAGGCCGCCCGCCAGTCCCGCGCCGACCATGCAGGCGGGAATTACTCTGAGCGGGTCGGAAGCCGCGTAGGGGATAGCGCCCTCTGTTATGAAGCTAAGACCCATGATGTAGTTTACGGGGCCGCTCTTGCGCTCTTCCTCCGTCCATCTGTTCTTGAAGAATGTTGTGCTGAGCGCTATCGCGATGGGAGGAACCATACCGCCGATCATTACCGCAGCCATGATGTCGTAGCTGCCTGCGGAAATTGCCGCCGTGCCGAATACATACGCCGCCTTGTTGAAAGGACCGCCCATGTCTATCGACATCATCGCGCCGAGGATAACGCCGAGAAGAATTTTACTGCTGCTGCCCATGTTGTGCAGGAAGTCGGATATTGCCGTGTTTATCATGCCCATGAACGGGTTTACCGCGCACATTACCACCGCGATGATGCCAAGACCCGCCAGCGGGTATATCAGAACCGGCTTTATGCCGTTCAGCGCACGGGGCATTTTGTCGCAGAGCTTCTCAAGGCCGAGCATTATAAATCCGCCCGCGAAGCCTGCCAGCAGCGCACCAAGGAATCCCGAGGGAACATCCCCGCCGATATTCGCGAAGGTCGAACCCGTCGTCGCGAGGTATCCTCCCACCAGACCGACAAGGAAGCCGGGGCGGTCAGCAATGCTCTTGCCGATGTATGCAGCCAGTACGGGCACCATGAAGTTGAAAGCAAATTGACCAATGGTCTTGAAGAACGCCGCCGCCGCGGTAACGGAGCCGAAGTTGTCGCCGGGCTCAACCCCCGCGAGGGTATCGATAAGGAATGCTATTGCGATGAAAATACCGCCCGCCACCGTGAACGGAAGCATATTCGAAACGCCGTTCATCAGGTGCTTGTAAAGCTTTCTGCCGAAGCTTTCGCCGCCGTCGGAGGAAGCCGCCTGAGCCGCTCCGCCCTCGTGGTGATAAACGGGAGCGTCGCCGTTTACTATGCGGTTGATAAGCTCCTCGGGGATCTTGATTCCGTCGGAAACCTTTGTCGCGATCACTTTCTTTCCGTCGAAGCGCGCCATTTCTACGGTTTTATCCGCCGCAACGATGATTCCGTCGCACTTTTCGATCTCTTCCTTGGTGAGGATATTTTTCGCGCCGCCGGAGCCGTTCGTTTCCACCTTGATGGAGATTCCGAGCTTCTTTCCTGCCTTTTCGAGGGCCTCCGCCGCCATGTAGGTGTGCGCAATGCCAGTGGGGCAGGCGGTGACTGCGAGAACTCTGAATGTTCCGTCGTCAGCCTTTACGGCGGGCTTTTCGGAGGGCTCGTCCGGGAATTTTTCCTTTTCCATTTCGTCGATGGTGCTTAGGAATTCGTCCTTGTCCTTTGCCGCAAGCAGTTTCGCGCGGAAGTCCTCGTCCATCAGCAGCGTCATGAGTCTTGAAAGAACTTCGAGGTGGACATCGCCGTCGTTCGGAGCGGCTATCATAAACAGCAGGTTGGAGGGTTCGTCATCCATCGCTTCGTAGTCAACGCCGTTCGGCACTGTCATTGCCGCCAGCGACGGTGCCTTTACCGCTTCGCTCTTTGCATGGGGGATCGCTATGCCCTCGCCGACGGCGGTGGAGCTCATTTCCTCGCGGGCGAGGATACCTTTCTTATATGCTTCCTTGTCGGCGATGTTTCCGCCCTTTACCTGGAGATCGACCAGCATATCTATCGCTTCGGATTTGCTTGTGGGTGCTGCGCCAAGAAGAATACTTTCCTTGTTTATCAGGTCAACTATTCTCATTGTCTTATCCTCCTGTATGAATAGTTATGAGCTTATGTGAGCTGTTTTAAAAGTTCGTCGATTGTTTTCCTGTCCGCAAGGCCGTCGGAGAACGCCGTTGCGCCGCCGGATGCCGTTCCGAGCTTCAGCGCGTATTCATAGTCGCCCTTTTCGCAGCCTGCGATAAATCCCGCGACCATCGAATCTCCAGCGCCTACGGAATTCCTTACCTTGCCCCTGCATACGCCGCAGATGTGCGTTTTTCCGTTTTCGTCGAGCAGCACCGCGCCATCGCCCGCCATGGAGATGAGAACGTTGCGGGCGCCCATTTCGTGGAGCTTTCCTGCGTAGGTGATGATATCGTCGGTGGTTTTCATTTCCACGCCGAATATCTCGCCCAGTTCGAAATTATTTGGCTTTATAAGGAACGGTTTGTATTTCAGAACGTTCATCAGAAGATCCTTTGTGGCGTCCACTACCGCCCTGACGTTTCTGTCCTTCAGCCGCTCGAGTATCCTTTCGTAAATATCCGCAGGGAGGGAAGAGGGGATGCTGCCCGCGAGGACGATGGTGTCGCCGTCCTTTATCTCGTCAAGCTTTGCGAAAAGCTCCTCCACCGCCTCGGCGGTGATATTCGGACCCTGTCCGTTGAGTTCCGTTTCCTCGTCGGATTTGATTTTTACGTTTATGCGGGAGAACCCATCTTTAAGATGAACGAAATCCGCGTCGATATTCTTCTCCGCAACACCTTTTTCAATGGCGTCACCCGTAAATCCTGCAACGAAGCCGAGCGCCTTTGATTTAACGCCGAGTTCGCTTAAAACTATCGAAACGTTTATGCCCTTGCCGCCGAAGTATATCTCCTCGCTTTCGGAGCGGTTGACCTCGCCTGCGGTGAGCTTTTTTGTGCGGACGACATAGTCGACCGCAGGGTTAAATGTTACTGTATAGATCATTGTATCAAACCTCCCTAATGGACGCTGCGTCGGTGTATTTTTTGTTTGCGGGCTTGTCGGTGATTATTTCCGCCTTGCTCAGCTGCGCGAACGTTGCGGAGCTTACCTTGTCGAACTTGGTGTGGTCGGCGAGGATGTATGAAATCCTGCTGCTTTCCATCGCCGCGGATTTTACCCTTGCTTCGTTTACATCCGGCGTTGTGAAGCCTGCGGTGAGCGATATCCCGTTTGTACCCATGAAGCATTTTGTGAAGTTGTAGTTCTTGAGGGTGAGTACGCATTCCGCCCCGACGATCGCTTCGGTCGACGCCTTTATCTCTCCGCCGGTGATGAACACCCTGAACCCGCGCTGCGCAAGCTTTTTCGCGTGGATGAAGCCGTTCGTAACGAAAGTCACATCCAGCTTCGGCAGGTGGTCTATCATCTTTTCGGTGGTGGTGCCCGCGTCGATGAAAACGAAGTCGCCGTTTTCTATGAGCGAAGCCGCATATTCCGCGACTGCTTCCTTTTCGCGGGTGCAGATGGAAGCTTTCTCCTCCACGTTCTTTTCGACGGCGGTGAAGCCCTCGGTTATTGCCATCGCGCCGCCGCGTACCTTTGTTATCTTTCCCTCTTCCGCGAGAGTTATAAGATCTCTTTTGACCGTTGAAGCGGATACGTTGAGTATCTCGCATAATTCGGCGATGGTAACGCTGCTGCGGGTGTTTATCGTGCCGACGATGATTGAATGACGTTCTTCTGTAAGCATTTCTGACCTCTGTATATCATGATATCTTTTGGATTGTTCTGGACTCCTTTGCTTTGTCCTGACCTAATAATATCACACAATTCGTTCAAAATCAAGTAGTTTAGCTCAAAAATATTCATAAATGCGCAAAGTTTGTCGAGGATTTACAACAAATATTCAAAACTATTGTGCAAAACACACAATAAAATGACCAATAAACTCAATTCTGACCGAAAACGTTCAATGAACAATTGTGAGCCGAAATGAATTTTACCCGCCCCGTTCTCAATATTTACCCATTTTTTTTTTTTTTTTTATTGAAAATCCGCAGAAAAACTGTT
>CAVIFG010000042.1:0-11899 GCA_963641955.1 Escherichia coli | reverse complement strand
TTATATAATACTTATATAAAAAGTACCGCATCGAGTATCCGCGTCCGTTTTCCGCGTTAAGGAAGCAGGAGGGGCGTTTTCGCCCGAAGCGAAGTGGGACCGCGTGTAATTACGCCTTCGCGCCGTTGTGCGCGGAGGCTTTTTTGTATCCGTGCATGAGTTTCTTGCATTTTTACGGAGGTAATCATGTTCGACAGGATAAAAGAGGACGTTGCGTCGATAAAGGCGCGCGACCCCGCGGTGCGTTCCGCATGGGAAGTGCTGTTTCTGTATCCTTCCTACAAAGCGGTCAGAAGCTACCGTATCGCGCACTGGTTCTATGAGCGCGGGCACTTTTTCATCGCAAGGTGGATATCCCAGCATTCCCGAAACAAAACGGGTATAGAGATACACCCCGGCGCAAAAATAGGAAAGGGACTTTTCATCGACCACGGCGCAGGCGTTGTCATCGGCGAAACCACCGAGATAGGCGACTACTGTACGCTGTATCAGAACGTCACCCTCGGCGGTACCGGCAAGGACGTCGGAAAGCGCCACCCGACCCTCGGGAACAATGTTCTCGTAGGCGCGGGCGCGAGAGTTCTCGGGCCGTTCAGGATAGGGGATAATTCCAAGATAGCCGCAAACGCGGTGGTGCTGGAGGAAGTCCCGCCGGACTGTACGGCGGTGGGCGTGCCCGCGAGGGTAGTACGCAGGAACGGAATGAAGGTCACGAACAGCGACCTCGACCAGATACACATTCCCGACCCTGTTTCTCAGCTTCTCTGCGAGCACAGAATGTATATAGACAAACTTGAAAACGAAATCAACGAACTGAAGCAGGAAATAGACGAGCTGAAAAGCAATAAATAAACCTGCATTAAATAGGAGGACAATTATATGTATATCTACAACACCATGACAAGGCGCAAGGAAGAACTGAAGCCTATCACCCCGGGCACCGTTAAGATCTACTGCTGCGGCCCTACTGTATACAACCTTATCCACATAGGAAACGCGCGTGCGCTGTGCGTGTTCGACACCCTGCGCCGCTACCTCGAATTCCGCGGATACAAGGTGCTTTATGTTCAGAATTTCACCGATGTTGACGATAAGATAATCAGAAAGGCAAACGAGCTCGGCAAGACCGCTTCCGAGGTTTCCGAGAACGCCATCAAGGAATACTTCGTTGACGCTCAGGGTCTGAATGTCCGCCGCGCCGATATCCACCCGAAAGTTACCGAGAACATGGATATCATCATCGACATCGTAAAGACTCTCATCGAAAAGGGCTACGCATACGAAGCCGACGGGGACGTATACTTTGAAACCAAGAAGTTCCCCGAATACGGCAAGCTTTCTCATATGCCGCTTGAGGATCTTCAGGCGGGCGCGAGAATTGAAGTCGGCGACAAGAAGCGCGACCCCATGGATTTCGCAGTTTGGAAGGCTGCGAAGCCCGGCGAGCCTTACTGGGATTCTCCCTTCGGAAAGGGTCGTCCCGGCTGGCACATCGAGTGCTCCGCGATGTCCCGCCACTACATCGGCGATACCATTGATATCCACGGCGGCGGCTCCGACCTTATCTTCCCGCACCACGAAAACGAGATCGCGCAGAGCGAATGCGCCACCGGTCAGCCCCTTGCAAACATCTGGATGCATAATGGAATGCTGAATGTCGACAACAAGAAGATGTCCAAGTCCGCGGGCAACTTCTTCATGGTAAGAGATCTTTCCGATAAGTACGGCTACGAGCCTATCCGCTTCATGCTGCTGTCGGTTCATTATAGAAGCCAGCTCAACTACACCATCGAGGTGATCGAGTCCTGCAAGGCGGCTCTTCAAAGATTGTACACCTGCCGCGATACCATCGCGCGCGTTATGCCCACCGCAAAGGACGGCGAGGCTTCCGCAGCTGTCCTCGAGGATGTTAAGACTGCCCGCGAAAGCTTTATAAAGGCAATGGATGATGATTTCAACACCGCGGACGCCATCGCGGCGGTATTCGAGCTTGTCCGCAAGATAAACGCGGCGCTCGCTTCCCCCGATGTAACAAAGGGCGATGTTAAGGCTTATTCCGACGAATTTACGGCATTGACAAACGTGCTCGGTTTGCTGTATAATAACAAGGAAGAGGAAATCCCCGCGGAGATAACCGAGCTTATCGAACAGCGCAAGGCTGCCCGCAAGGCAAAGGATTTCGCGCTTGCCGACAGCATCCGCGACAAGATAACCTCCATGGGCTACATCGTTGAGGAAACAAGACAGGGCACAGTCGTTAAAAAGGCATAAGCGGCTGTTTTGAAAGGACAGGCAGTTTGAAAAAAATATTTGCAGCATTGACCGCCGCCGTGCTGGCAGTTACATTGTCAGGATGCACGGCAACGGTTCAGAATGCGATGAAAGACTATAATTTCGCGGAGATGAACACCGATTTCATCCAGCTCAAGTCCCCGGAAGAGGGCGACACCATCGCGATAGTTGACACCGACCTCGGCGAGTTCCGCATGGTCATTTATGAGGACTATGCCCCGAACACCTCCGCCGCGTTCATCGAAAAGGCGAAGAGCGGCGAGTACGACAACAAGCCCGTTTACGGCGTAATGAAAGACGTCTATTTCCTGACAGGCGGCGAGGAGAACGAAAAGGGCACTTACATCGGCAGAACAGGCAGCGACGGGCTTATCGCCAACGAATACAGCGTTGATCTCTGGCCTTTCAAGGGCGCGCTGATGTCCTTTTCGGAGAAATCGGGCTACGGCGACGCGCGCTGGTTCGTCTGCAACACAGATAAGGACAGCCTTACCGAAGAAGCGGTGAACGAGCTTAAAAAGAGCGCCGCCGACCGTGAGGACCCCGTTGAGCGCGACAATCTCACCACGCTGTTTGACAAGTTCTACGAAGTAGGCGGTGTGTTCGGGCTTTCGGGCACGGTCACTGTTTTCGGGCAGACATACGAGGGCATGGATGTTGTGGAACAGCTCTGCAATATCCCCACGGAAAGCAACGGCAGAGCGTCAGAAGATGTAATGATAAAGAGCGTTACGATCTCCGAGTATTCCGCAGAGGAATAAGGCTTTTTTCAAGGAAAGGGTAAATAAATGAAAATAAGAAATGTTGTTATGTGCGCACTGCTTGCGGCTTCCTGCCTTTTCGGCGCGACAGCGTGCAGTCAGTCGGGCAGCGGCACATCATCAGCGGGCAGTACCGCAGTTGCGGGGGACGGCAAAACAGGCGGCAATATCGACGAAGTCGTTCTTGAAGAGGGCGACAAGATCGCGGTTTTCGAGATAGAGGGCTACGGCACGATAAAGGCGAAGCTTTATCCCGACGAGGTACCGATGGGCGTTGAGAATTTCATCAAGCTTGCGGACGAGGGATATTACGACGGCAAGACCATACACCGTGTTATCAGCGATTTCATGCTGCAGGGCGGCTCGCTTAACGGCGACGGCACCGGCGGCGAAGCAGCGGTGAACGGCGGTTCGTTCGGCATTGAAACCAACAACAGTCTGCGGCATTTCTACGGCGCACTGTGCTATGCGAATGCACTGGGCACCAACACCACGCAGTTCTATATCGTGAACAACAAGACCTCGCAGGATCTTTCAAAAATAGATACTGAAAAACAAAAAAAGAACGCGGATGAATATGACGCAGCCGCCGAGCAGATGAAAGAAGTCAGCGAGGACTACGCGAATTATTACGCATTCCAGGCAAATTACCTCAGAACACTTGCAAGCTGGGTGGAGAACGCTTCCGACGAAGTAAAGGCTAAGTATTCCGAAGTCGGCGGCACACCGTCGCTGGACGGAAACTACACCGTTTTCGGACAGGTCTACGACGGCTTTGACGTTATCGACGCGATATCCTCCGCGGAGGTCAAGACAAATGCTAACGGCGAGGCTTCCGAGCCTGTTCAGACGATAACCATCAGCAAGGTATATGTGATGGATTACATCGAGGGATAAACGATATCTCCGACGAAAGGACGCATTGAAATGAAACTGAAAAACATTCTTTTGGGCGCAGTTGTTTCGGCAGGATTAATTTTCGGCATGACAGGCTGCTTCGGCGGCAGCACTTCAGGAAACGTCGGCGAGATCACCTTTGCGGACGGAGATAAGATCGCCGAGATAGATATCGAGGGCTACGGCGTTATCAAGGCAAAGCTGTTTCCGGATATTGCACCGAATGCGGTGGATAATTTCGTAAAGCTCGCCGAAGAGGGATATTATGACGGGTTGAAAATTCACAGAGTTTCCCCGGATTCCATGATGCAGGGCGGCTCGCTTAACGGCGACGGCACCGGCGGAAAGGCTGTCATCGGGAACGACGGATATTTCCCGATAGAGGTGAACGAAAACGCGCGCAATTTCTACGGAGCGCTCTGTTATGCGAATGCAAACGGCAAGAACACCACGCAGTTCTATATCGTAAACAACAAGACCCCGCAGGACATCACGCAGTACGACCCCGCAAAGATACTCGCCAAGGCGGAGGAATACAAGGCTAAGAAAGAAAACCTTGACGAAGCCATGGAGGAGTACGCGCAGTGCACCGCGATGGAAACCTACTATACAAACCTTGCGAACATGATTCAGAAAGCCTCGGATGAGGTCAAGGAAAAGTACAATACCGTCGGCGGTTACCCCCTCTGGGACGGCGGATATACGGTATTCGGGCAGGTTTTCGAGGGATTTGACGTTATCGACGCCATCGCGCAGACCGAGCTCACCACCGATAATAACAACGCGCTCACCAAGCCCGTGAATGATATCATCATCAATACCGTTACCATCACTACATATGTAACGCCCCCGACTGAGGAATCAAGCGAAACATCCGAAAGCAGCAAAACATCCTCGTCGATATTCGGAAACAGCACTGTAAGCGACAATACATCGTCTGACAGCGCGGCGAATGCTTCCGAGGGATCTTCCTCCGATGTTTCTTCGGACGCTTCGGCAGATAATTCCGACGGGACATTCTCCACCGAAGAGGTAGCGGACAGCCAGCCTACCGAATGACAAACAAAATTTATCCCCGCAGTTTATTGCTGCGGGGATGTTTTTTATATTATCGTAAGTATCTCGTCCAGCGGCTTCATTGCCTTTTCGCGGGGAGTGTACGCGGATGTGCCGACGGGGATAACGCACATCAGCTTTCCGCTCAGTCCGAGAGCTTCGTTTATTTCCTGCTCGGCGACCGTCGGGTCGACCATCGGGCAGGCGCCAAGTCCGATTTCCTCGGCGCAGAGAAGTAGATTCTCCACCGCCGCGCCTATCGAAAGGATCTCGGGGCGGCGCATATCGCGGAGCATATCATCGTGCGAGAAACCGTGGTCGTTGTAGTATTTCTCAACGCGCGGGTCGTGGTATTTCATGTCCTCCTGATATATGAGGATAACCAGCGGCGCCTTTGCGAAGAAAACGGTGTTTTTCACGCGGGAAGCGAGGAATTCGTCCTCGGCGTCGGCGTAGAAGCGGCGCACGCCCTTTTCAGCCGCCTTTGCAAGCAGCGCTATCTTTTCGGGGGTCTTTACCGCTGCGAAACGCCAGCACTGGCTGTTGCAGCCGCTGGGGGCTGCCGCGGCGGCGTTTATAAGGCGGGTTATCTGCTCGTCTGTTACAGGGGCGTCGGTGAATTTTCTCACGCTTCTGCGGGAGAGTATAAGCTGTTCTGTGGTCATTGCTGCGTCCTTTCCTTGTTGAAATGTTGATAATTTATTATAAAGCATCGAAGCGAAAAAGTCAATATTTCGGGGAAAAGGTGTTGAATTTAATATCAGAATATGCTATAATAAAACGATGAAAACGATTAACCGTTTCGGAGGATATCTCGATGAACAACGTTATCTATTTTAACACCGAGGGCGACGCTTCCCTCTGGGAGCAGCAGTGCCTGCCCATCGGAAATGCGTATATGGGCGCGTCGATGTTCGGCGGCGTGCGCAAAGAGCGCATCGTTCTTAACGAAAAAAGCCTGTGGGCGGGCGGCCCCTGCAAGAACCGCCCTGACTACTACGGCGGCAACAAGCGCGACCGCTACAAGTATGTAAAAGAGGTGCAGGAGCAGCTTTCCGCGGGGAATTATGCACGGGTGCTGGAGCTTCTTCCCGAGCTTACCGGCGACGGGGATTTCGGAAGCTACCTGCTGCTGTGCGACGCGGATGTTGAGTTTTCACTCCCCGACGGCGAGCCGAAAAATTACCGCCGTGCGCTTGACCTCGACAGATCGCTTTACAGCTGCACATTTGAACTGGATGGCGTTAAGTATACCCGCGAGGCGTTCGCAAGCTATCCCGCGAGGGTCATTGCATTCCGCTTTGCGGCAGACAAAAATGGCGCGCTGAATTTCACGCTGTCGCTTTCCAAAACTCACCCCGCAAAAATTTACGCGGACGGGGATACGCTTGTTTATTCCGGCGCCGTCGAGGATAACGGAATGCGCTTCGACGCGAGATTTACAACGGTCACCGACGGAAAGCTGTCCGTTTCCGAAAACGGCATAACCGTTTCCGACGCGGGCGAAGCGGTGATATATTTCGCCGCCGCCACCGATTACGCCATGAAATACCCGACCTATCGCAGCGGAATTGACCCCGCGGAAATAACCGCGCCCCTTGTAAAAGCGGCGGCGGAAAATGGCTGGGACGCTCTTTATGAAGAGCATTACGCCGATTACTCTGCGATATACGGCAGGGTTTCGCTTGAGATCAACAACGAATGCGCAGACCTCCCCGCGGACAAGCTTATCGAAGAATACCGCAGCGGAAACCGTGCCGCGATGAATGCGATGGAAATGCTGTATTTCCGCTACGGACGGTACCTGCTGATATCTTCGTCGAGGGAGGGCGCTCTCCCCGCAAATCTGCAGGGCGTATGGAACGAGAGCAACTGCCCGCCGTGGTGCTGCGACTATCACATCAACGTAAATCTTCAGATGAATTACTGGGGCGCATACAATACCAACATGGCAGAAACCGTGCCGCCGCTGGTGGATTTCCTCGACAGCCTGCGGGAGCCGGGACGCGTTACAGCAAAGGAATACTACAACATCGTATCCGACGATGCCCACCCCGAGAACGGCTGGACGGCGCATACGCAGTGCTCGCCCTTCGGCTGGACAGCCCCCGGATGGGAATTCTACTGGGGATGGTCCACGGCGGCGGTGGCGTGGCTGATGCAGAACATCTGGGAATACTACGAATTCACCCTCGATACGGATTATCTCCGCGAAAAAATATACCCCATCATGCAGGAAAGCGTGCGGTTCTATACACAGTGGCTGATTTACGACGAGAAGCAGGGCAGGCTCGTTTCTTCGCCGACATACAGCCCCGAGCACGGCCCCGCAACGATAGGCAATACTTATGAGCAGAGCCTTATCGAGCAGCTTTTCATCGACTTCCTTTCCGCTTCCGAAGCGCTGGGAGAGGACGGCGCGCTTCAGGCAAAGGTGCGCGAAATGCTCCCGCAGTTAAAGCCGTATCACGTCGGAAAAACGGGTCTTATGAAAGAGTGGTATGAGGAGGACGAGCCCGATTTCGACCGCTCCAAGATACAGAAAAATCACCGTCACATTTCCCATCTGATGGGACTGTACCCCGGAAAGCAGATAAATTCCTCCCGCCCCGAGCTGATGAATGCCGCGATAGCCACCATGAACGACCGCGGCGACGAATCCACCGGCTGGGCAAGGGCATACAAAATAAACCTCTGGAGCAGGACAGGCGACGGCAACCGCACCTATAAGCTGCTGAAAGGTCTGCTGGAAAGCTGCACATTCGTGAATATGTGGGATTTCCACCCGCCGTTCCAGATCGACGGAAACTTCGGCGCTTCCGCGGGCATGGCGGAAATGCTGATACAGAGCCACGAGGGATACATAAAGCTGCTCCCCGCGCTGCCCGACGAATGGCACAGCGGAAGCTTTGAGGGGCTGTGCGCCCGCGGCGGCTTTACCGTAAACGCCAAGTGGGAAAACGGCGCGGTCATTTCCGCGGAAATATCCTCCGAAAAGGGCGGAGCCTGCCGCGTTGTATATCCCGTTATGCGCGGCGGAAAGGTCATCCTTGAGGATATCAATGTCGCTGTCGAGGCGGGCTGCGGCGTCGAACTCCCAGTTGAATAAGGCGGTTTTCGCAGATAAAAGCCGCCTGAAAAAATAGTACAACTTTTTGGGTAAATCACGCAAATTATTCACTTGAAAAAAGCGGATTTTTGTGATATCCTATAAGAAGCGGCATTGTGCGCCGCTCACAGACGATAATAATTTTGAAAGGAAATAAAACTTATGAACAATATTCCCGAAATTAAGCTTGGCATTGTTGCGGTTTCCCGTGACTGCTTCCCCATCGCTTTATCGGAAAAGCGCCGCAAGGCTATCGTGACCGCTTACGGCGAGGGTATCTACGAATGTCCTGTTACCGTTGAAAACGAGCTTGATATGCTCAAGGCAGTCGAGGACGTAAAGAAGGCAGAGTGCAACGCTTTAGTTGTTTTCCTCGGTAACTTTGGTCCCGAAACCCCCGAAACACTCATCGCTAAGAACTTCGACGGTCCCTGCATGTTCGTTTCCGCGGCAGAGGGCGACGGCGATATGATCAACGGCAGAGGCGACGCTTACTGCGGTATGCTCAACTGCTCCTACAACCTCGGTATGCGCCATCTGAACGGCTTTATTCCCGAGTACCCCGTTGGCACCGCAGAGGATATCGTTAAGATGATCAAGGACTTCGTTCCCGTTGCGCGTGCGATCGTTGGCGTTAAGAACCTGAAAATCATCACATTCGGTCCCCGTCCGCAGGACTTCTTCGCCTGCAACGCTCCTATCAAGGGTCTGTATGAATTAGGCGTAGAGATCGAAGAGAACTCCGAGCTGGATCTTCTCGTTTCCTTCAAGGAGCACGAAAACGACCCCAGAATCGACGCTGTATGCGCAGACATGGCTAAGGAAATGGGCGAGGGCAACTACTACTCCGACCTTAACAAGCGCATGGCACAGTTCGAGCTTACCCTTTTAGACTGGGCGGAAAACCACAAGGGCTCCAGAAAGTACGTTGCATTCGCAGACAAGTGCTGGCCCGCATTCCCCTCCCAGTTCGGCTTTGAGCCCTGCTATGTAAACAGCCGCCTTGTAAGCCGCGGTATCCCCGTATCCTGCGAGGTTGATATCTACGGCGCGCTGAGCGAATACATCGGTCTGTGCATTTCCGCCGACGCAGTTACACTGCTCGACATCAACAACTCTGTTCCCCAGTACATATACGACGAGGACATCAAGGGCAAGTACAACTACAAGCTTACCGATACATTCATGGGCTTCCACTGCGGAAACACTCCCGAGTGCAAGATGTGCTCCACCCGTGCGGTCAAGTACCAGCTCATTCAGCACCGCCTGCTCGAACCCGCAGGAAGCGATCCCGACTTCACAAGAGGTACCCTTGAGGGTGATATCGCGGCAAGCGACATCACATTCTACCGTTTACAGTGCGACAGCAACGGAGATCTCCGCGCATACATCGCAGAGGGTGAGATCCTCGATGTTCCTACTCGTTCCTTTGGCGGTATCGGCATCTTCGCTATCCCCGAGATGGGACGTTTCTACCGTCACGTTCTGGTTGAAAAGCGTTATCCTCATCACGGTGCGGTTGCATTCGGTCACTACGGAAAGCTCCTGTTCGACCTCTTCCGTTACCTCGGAATCAAGGACATCGGCTTCAACCAGCCTGCTGGTATGCTTTATCCTACCGAAAATCCTTTTGTAAAGTAATATAGCGCACTTAATGGGGGCGGGGCTAAGGCTCCGCCCCTTTCTGTATGCGAGGTGAATTTATGAAGATAGGCTCCATAGGATACAACTACGCGCACGACAGCTCGTTTGTTATGGACAGACCCTGCGGCCCGGGATGCTGGCTAATGCTGCTGGTGAAATCGTCTGCGATGTTCGTGATAAACGGCGCGGAAACAAAGGTGCGCCGCAATTCGCTGGTGGTGATCGCCCCGACGACCCCCGTGACCTACCGCGGCGGGGAAGAGGGTTACACTGACGACTGGATATACTTCGACATGGAGCAGGGCGAGGAAAAGCGCTTTGCACAGCTCGGGCTGAATATCGACGCCGCAACGCCGCTTAGCTCCGCTGGGGAAGTGTCCGAGCTGATACGCGCGCTGGCGTTTGAATTTTATTCCGCGGGGGAATTCCGCGAGGAGATATGCGGGCACTATTCCGAGCTTATTCTTCTGCGGCTCGGCAGGATGATACGCTCCGGGGAGTCGGATTCGTGCAGGTACTCCGAGAAGCACTTCAGGCTGGCACAATTAAGGGCGGTGTTTTTTACTCAGCCCGAAACCGTGCAGAGCGTTGATGCAATGGCACACGGGATGGGGCTCAGCCGCTCGGGCTTTCAGCACTTGTACAAGCGGGTATTCGGCGTGAGCGTTATGGAGGATGTTATTCGCGGCAGGATAGAATATGCCGCGCGGCTGCTAAGTTCCACCGCGCTTACGGTGCGGGAGATAGCGGAGCGCTGCGGCTACAGCAGCGAGTATGTTTTCATGCGGCAGTTCAAGAGCCGCGAGGGTCAGACCCCGTCGGAATATCGCAAAAATGCACGATAAGTCAGCCGAACCAACATATTATGCAATTGCGCCCAAGCCGCGGCAGTGCTATAATTAATGTAATAACACGATATCTTTTCGGAGGGTGCGAAAATGAACAATAGGATAGCTTCTGTTCTGCTTTCTGTTATGACCGCGTTTACGGCGCTTACAATGTCCGGCTGCCAGAAAAGCGGCCCGCATGAATCCCGCAACGGTATTATCACATCCGATAACGGGAAAATGAGAACATCCATGACCGCAAACGAATATGCCAAGGAAATGGGCATAGGCATCAACCTCGGCAACACGCTGGAGTCCTACTGGTCGGGCGGAAACGCCGCGGCGGGCAGCGCGGTAGTCGGCGGCGGCTCCGTTAAGGAATACGAGAAATGCTGGGGCGCCTGCGAAACCACGCAGGAGATAATCGACGGAATGCGCGACGCGGGCTTCAACACCGTGAGAGTTCCGGTTTATTGGGGCAACGGCATGGCGGACGACGGCACGTTTACGATAACAAATGAGCTTTTCGACCGCGTGGAAGAGGTAATCAATTACTGCCTTAACGACGGACTTTACACTGTCATCAACATCCATCACTACGACGAATATATCATCAAGAATTATTCCCGCGAGGACGCCGTGAGCATCACAAAGAACCTCTGGAATCAGATAGCGGAGCGGTATAAGGAGTATTCCGACTACCTTATTTTCGAGGGATTTAACGAGAACCTTGGCTCCCAGCGCGAGGGCGACAATTATTCCGAGCAGGAGCTTTTCGATTACGTCAACGAGATGAATCAGGCGTTCGTTGACACAGTAAGAGCGACGGGCGGAAACAACAAGGACCGCCTGCTTATCGCTTCGGGTTACTGGACGAACATCGACAAGACAACCACGGATAATTTCGTAATGCCGACCGACAGCGCAAAAAACAAGATGATGGTTTCCGTGCATTATGTTGATAACGCGATGTACTGGACAAATCAGATAGGAAATCAGGCATGGTATGACTACAGCGTCGCACAGTGCGAGCTGCTCAAAAAGGCATTCACGGACAAGGGTATTCCCGTTTTCGTGGGCGAGTGCACATCCATCTATGAAGCGAGCCGCTACGCCGCCGACGCCTATGTCACCGACACTGCCGATACGCTGGATATCATGATGAACATGATAACTGACTACGGTTTCGTGCCCGTTCTGTGGGATGTCAACAACAATTTCTACTACCGCTCTGTTCAGATATTCCCGAACGAAAAGAACGTTGAGGTAGTTAAGGAGATAGCCGCGAAAATATCCGGCGAAACGGAAGAGAA
>CAVIFG010000041.1:5680-11913 GCA_963641955.1 Escherichia coli | reverse complement strand
TATAAAAACTTAGGCTTCAAGACCCACCATAACGCGGCGGTGGGAAGCTCCGTATGGTACAAGCGCACCGTAGAGTGCGCGGGGCAGACCCTCACCACGCAGGACTACGGCAGCGACGGCTTCGCGGGCATAAGCAGCGGCTGGGAGCCTACAGACGACCCCGCCGAAATGCAGATGCGCATGAACAACTGCGCGGTGGTACACGTTCAGAAATTCATCGCCGAGGTAAAGAGCGGCGAGTATCCCGAGCCGGATGTTTTCGCCTTTGCATACGGCACTAACGACCTTCTGCAGGATTTCGGCGACGCGGACAAGGCGCTTATGGGAAAGAGCCTTGAAAACAACGCGGATGTCGACCTTTTCACCTCCGCGGGCGCAATGCGCTGGTGCATACAGACCATCATGGAAAACTTCCCGAAATGCAGGGTGTTCGTGCTGACACCTTTACAGACCGCTACACCCGAGCACAACGCAAAGACCCTTACGCTTATCCCGATGATGAAGCAGATAGCGGGCGGAATGTCCGCGCAGGTCATCGACTGTTACAACAACAGCGGCATCTGCGAGAAATTCGAGGTAATCGGCGGCACGGGCAAGTATCTCCGCGACGGGCTTCACCCCGACGTTGAGGGGCAGGCTCTCGAGGGAGCATATGCCGCCAAGGAAATAAGAAACAACCTCTTCTGATATGGAATTTCCACAGGAAGTAAGGCTGAGGATAGAACAGCTTACGGTGGGGGAGAACATAAAACCCCTTGCGGAGGCGGCGGAGAAGCTTTCGCTGCGGTATCGCGAGCAGTCGGGCAGCGGAAAGCGGCTGGTTGGAAACGCGAGGGATATCCTCGCATATGCCGCCGTGAGGATGCCTGCGACTTTCGGCGCTGTCAGCAAAGCGTTGGAGCTTACGCTTGAATGCTTCGATGATGAGATAAATTCCGTGCTGGATGCGGGGGCGGGCACAGGCGCCGCGGCGCTGGCGGCGGCTATGCACACGGACTGTGAAAGCGTGACCTGCCTTGAGCGGGAGCAGTGCATGATAGACATCGGCAGGGAGCTTTCGGAAGCGGCGGGGGTGAACGCCGAATGGATACGGCGGGACCTTTCCGACGGGATAACCGAGCGCGCCGACCTTGTTACCTGCGCGTACTGCCTTAACGAAATGACCCCGTCACAGCGCAGCGCGGCGGTAAAGCAGCTTGCGCAGGCGGCGGGGAAGCTGCTTGTGATAATCGAGCCGGGCACGCCTGCGGGGTTTGCTCAACTGCGGGAGGCGCGGAAGCAGCTTGTCGGAATGGGCATGAAAATCGCGGCGCCCTGTCCCGATATTGCGGAGTGCCCTCTGCCGGAGGACGACTGGTGCCATTTTACCGCGAGGATACAGCGCTCAAAACTGCACAAGCGGCTGAAAGGCGGGGAAGTCCCGTATGAGGACGAGAAATTCTGCTTTATCGCCGCGGCGCGGGAGGACTGCACCCCCTGCGGCGCGAGGATCCTCCGCCACCCGAAGATAGAAAGCGGCAGGATAACGCTGCACCTCTGCACAAAAGACGGAATATGCGACAGGATATGCACATCCAAAAGCAAGCTGTTCAAAGCTGCGCGGAAATCCGACAGCGGCGACAGCTTCCCCGAGGAATGATACATAATAGACGCAGAAATATCATACCATGCGAAAGGAAAACAAAATGAATAAAAAGATAATTGCGCTTATGCTGGGCGCGGTAGTTATGACATCCACGGCAGCGGCGGCATCCGCCGAAGCCCTGCCCGAGCAGACCGCCTATGTTACGCAGGAATACGCGGCTTCCGCCACAGTATGGAACGGCAAGACCGCGATGAAGTCGGGGAAGAATTATGTTGTAAACAGCGACATCACCATCTCGAAGAAATTCTATGTTCCTGAAAACACGACCCTTACGATAAAGAGCGGTTCCAAGCTTACGGTGTCCTCCAAGGGCGCGCTTACGGTAAAGGGAACGCTCAAGGTGCAGAGCAATGCGACGCTGTCCGTTTCGGGAAAGCTCACGCTTAACACCGGCAAGTCGATATCCAATTCGGGAAAGATAACTTTCGGATCCAAGGCGGCGGTTGTAATTAACGGCAAGCTTACGGTTGCCAAGGCGGGAAGCGTTTCCGGAAAACCCGCTTCGCTTTCCCTCGGAAGCAAGGCAAAGGTGAATATTTACGGCAAGAACACCTGCGCAAAGCTCACTACTGCGATAGAGAAGCGCGACATAAAGACCGCGGTGAACAATGTTTACAAGGCGGCGCTGGTGGACGGCGACCTTTATAAGGCGCTCACCTATGTTTACCCCGAGGAGCAGATAACCAAGGCGGACGAAGCTTTCAAAGCACAGGGCACGACCCTCAAGGACTACTGCAAGAGCCTTAATTCCACGGTAAAGGACGCTGTTTCGGCGCAGGGCTATGGAAAGGTGACGTCTGTGTCCGCGTCTGTTACTTCCATGAAGAACGTGACCAAGAGCATTGACAGCGACAACAAGGCGATAGTGCAGGCGGCGTATCCGAGCTTCGACAAGGTATACAAGGTATCCGGCAAGCTTACCCTCAACAGCAGCAAGGACGGCGGCACATACGAGGTGCTGGCGGTTCTCTGCGGGGGAACATGGTACATCTGCCCCACGGCGGCATACGCGGCTCAGTAATTTCATGACAATATAACCTACGGCCCGACGAAATCAACAAAAAATATGGACATCTATCTTATCAAAACAAATGACATCACTTTTTCACAGCTTACTCCATATCTTGACTGTGTGACGATTATCCGCCGCGCTGTCATTGAGCGCCGTGCGGACGACGCGGCGAAGATAAATTCGCTTGTGTCCGAACTGCTTGTTCTGTCGGAGATATCCCGCAGGACGGGAATAGAGCAGGACAGGATACGCTTCCGCAAGGGCCCCCACGGCAAGCCCTACATAAAGAACAAGGACGGCGCGTGGCTCGAATTTTCGCTCTCCCACACGAACGGCGCGGTTATCGCGGCGTTTTCGGAGGATGGGGAGATAGGCATTGATATCGAGCGCGCCGACAGGCGCATAAGCGACGCGCTGTACAGCCGCGTGCTGTGCGACGAGGAGCGGTTCCATGCCACCTCGGGGGCGGATTTCCTGCGGGCGTGGGTGCAGAAAGAGGCATTTCTGAAGCGCCTCGGCGTGGGGATAACCCGCGACCTGCGCGGGGTGAATTCCCTCGAAATACCCGATACCGTGGCGGAAAATTTCTGCGGGTTTATTGTGGGTATCTCGGGAAAGGGCGCTGCGGACGCGCAGATGATAGACCTGCCGCTGGAGGAACTTCTGCGGAAATATAAGGTTTGAAATATTGCGGATATATAGGAATCGGGAGCCACAAAGGCTCCCGATTTTTTGTATAAAAAATCCCCCTGCCGCAAAGCAGGGGGATAACCTTATTTATAAATCAATTACAGCTCGATAACAACGTCGTTCTCAGCCTTGAGGATGGAGTCGAGGATAAGCTTGCCCTCGATCTTCTCGCCGTTTACTGTAACGCTCTTTACGCCGTGCTCGGAACCGTTGGGGTTCTTTACGGTAACGTGGAGCTTCTTGCCGCGGAAGGTCTTTTCCATGGTGTATTCCTTCCACTCGGAGGGGATGGACGGGTCGATAACAAGACCCTTTGTTTCGGGGTTAAGACCGAGGATACCCTCTGTTGTGCCTACCATAACGGTGGAAGCGGTACCTGTCAGCCAATGAACGTGTGCGCGGCCTGCGAACGGGCTGTCCTTGCCCTCAACGAACTGACCGTAAACGTACGGCTCGAGAACTCTGTGCTCTGCGTTGTCGTTGTAGGTAGCGGGAGCTGCCTCTGTCCAGTACTTGTATGCACGGTTGCCGTGACCCAGCTTGGATTCAGCCAGTATCAGCCAGCCCTGCGGCTGAGAGAAGATACCTGCGTTCTCCTTTGTGCACTTGTTGAAGCACTGCATAAGAGCGCCGTCGAAGCCGTGCTTAACATAAGGCGGGTACATAACCATTGCGCCGTAGGGAGTGTTCAGCTCGCGGTATACGCTGTCCATAGCCTTCTCCTGCTGCTCTTTTGTGCCGAAGCCGGAGATAACGGACCAGCTCTGCGGGTTGAGCCACATGGAAGCCTCGGGATCGGTGCGCTGACCGATAACGGTGCCGTCCTCCTTGTAGCCGCGGATCCATCTGTCCTCGTTCCAGCAAGCGGAGAGAATATTGTCGAGCTTTGCGCCGATCTCGTCGAGGTACTTAACGTACTCGGTGTCGTTCTTCTCTACTGCATATGTGCGGAGGATCTTTATAGCGTAAACAAGCTGGAATGCAACGAATGTGGACTCGCCCTTCTTACCAAGGCGGAGGCAGTCGTTCCAGTCTGCGTGCAGACCTGCGGGCATACCGTGGTTGCCGAGGTGGTTCATGGAGAAGTCGATTGCTCTCTTGAGGTGGTCGTAAACAGTGCCCTTCTCGCCGTCGTTAGCGTAGAAGATCTCTTCATCGAGGAACGCGGAGTCGCCGCTCTCGGAAACGTACTTGTATACGGTCGGGAACAGCCACAGAGCGTCGTCTGCGCGGTAGCTGGGGTGACCTGTCTGCTTTGCGTATACGGAGTTCTCGTCGTTCTCGTCGGGGTGATTTTCCTGACCTGCCTTGTGGTCGTACTTAACGAGGGGTAGACCTGCACCGTTTGTAACCTGAGCGGAAAGCATGAACTCGATCTGCTTCTTTGCCATCTCGGGTGCGAGGTGGATAACGCCCTGGATATCCTGAACGGTATCGCGGTAGCCGAAGCCGTTACGCAGACCGCAGTACTGGAAGGAAGCCGCTCTCGACCAAATAAAGGTGATGAAGCAGTTGTATGCGTTCCATGTGTTTACCATGTTGTTGAAGTTTGCGTCGGGGGTGTGAACCTGCAGATTGTCAAGCTTGCTGTGCCAGAACTTCTTGAGTGCTGCAAGCTCTGCTTCAACGGTGCCGCTCTTCTCGTACTTTGCGATGATCTCTGTGATCTCCGCTTCGGTCTTCTGGCCGCCGAGAACGTATGTCAGCTCCTTGGTTTCGCCGGGCTGGAGAACGATGTCGCTCTCGAGGGCGCCGCAGGAGTTGGTGTTGTAGTTGAGATCGCCCTTCAGACCCTCTTCGATGCCCTTGGGGTTAGCGTAGCTTCTGTAGGAGCCTACGAAAGAATCGCGGTCGCCGCAGTAAGCGTCTACCTTTGCAGCTGCAAGACCGAGGAAGCGTCCGCTGTTGGGGTTGTAGATCTCGTTCTGCATCTGATGGATGTAGTTGCCCTTGAAGTAGGTGCGGGTGATGAACAGGGTGTACTGGAGGTTTACCTGATCCTGCTCGTAGTTGGGATCGTTTACGAATTCGCAGTAACCTGTTACAGCGAGCTTTCTGGGCTTGTCGGAGGTGTTTGTTACCTTAGCCGCCCATACTTCGTATGTAGCGCCCTGGGGAACATAGTATGTTACCTCGGACTTTACGCCCTTGTACTCGGATGTGATAACGGTGTAAGCTGTACCGTGGCGGCACTCGCTCTTGAATTCATCAAGGGGCTTGCATACGGGCGCCCAGGAAGCGGACCAGTACTCGCCGGTTTCCTGATCGCGCAGGTAAACGTATCTGCCGGGGGTGTCGTTTGCAACGCCGTTGAAGCGGTAGCGGATAACGCGTCCGTTAGCGCCGCTCTTTACGAAGCTGTAGCCGCCCGCGTTGTTGGAAATGATCGCGCCGTACTCGGGGTCGCCGAGGTAGTTTGCCCATGCCGAGGGTGTGTCGGGACGGGTGATGACATACTCTTTGTTGAGTTCGTCGAAATGACCGTAGTTCATGTTTGTATCCTCCGTTTTATTATGCCGCTTGGCGGCTTGTGTTTATATGTATATTATAGCAGTAAATCGTTTTCATTACAAGGGCGGTGATTTGCACAAATTTTTTGTGAGTTTTTCGTACAACTTTAACAAACACCCGAAATATCGGCGCGAACGCTGTACGCCCGCGCCGAACTGCCGTAATATAATACTTAATTATTTGTAAAGGCTGCCGTAAGCCGCGCAGGCTCTGTAATCCGCGCCCTCGAGGTCGGTGGTGCCGAATGCGCTCCATGCGTGCGGTCTGAACAGGCGCTCGTCCGAGATGTTGTGCAGGGAAACGGGGATACGCAGCATACTTGCAAGCGTAACCAGATCCTCGCCGATATGGCCATAGACGAAGCAGCCGTGGTTT
>CAVIFG010000041.1:0-5604 GCA_963641955.1 Escherichia coli | reverse complement strand
TTTGCGCCCCAGTTTGCCATTACATTATATACATCGGAAACCGCCGCCTTGCCCTCGACGGTGATGGGCGCGAACCATGTGGAGGGCCATGTCTTGTCGGTGCGGTCGAGCAGGGTCTTGTTCACGTCCGCGGGAAGCTCCACGGTGTAGCCCTCGATGATCTGAATTGTCGGGCCGAGGTGCTTTACATGGTTAACGCGGGCGAATGTGCAGGGCATAACTCCCTGTGTGGAGTAGCTTGAGGAAAATCCGCCGCCGCGGAAGTATCCGAGGTTAGCGCAGGGCCATGTCGTAGCCTTTAAGCAAGCGTCGATGTCCTCGGGGGTCATATCCCACCAGGACTTCATTACGCTCTCGCCGTTTACCTTAACGGCGCCGGTGCCGTCCAGCGCCGCCGCGCCGCTGTTGATAAGGTGGATAAATCCGCCCGCAGCCTTGCCGTCGGGGGTCCAGCCGGTAACGCGCTTAACGGCGTCGGGGGACCAGTATGTACGAACATCCGCGAATATCGCAGCCTTGCCAGTCAGCAGGTGAAGCAGCATGAGGGTAACGCCGTTAAGTGTATCATTTTCCGTTGCAAAGGGGATAGGCTCGCGGGCGCCGTTCCAGTCGAACGTAGAATTGAGTATCGCCTCGGTGAAGTCGGCGTTGGGCATGAAGTCCGTCCACATTCTCTGACCCTGGAAACCGCCGAGGATGGCGTTTCTGCCCTTTGCTTCCTCAAGCCAACCCATTTCTTTCAGCTTTTCGTTGCCGTGGAGGATATCCTTTACGATGCAGGTCATCTTCGCGATGAACTCCCAGTTCTCCTCCTTTTCCTTTGCGGAGAGGACGGGGCGCATATATGTCATGCCCTCGGTGGGGTTGATGTCGATGCCTTCGGGGCACTTTTCCTTTATCCATGCGAGAGCCTTCTTGTATTCGGCTTCGTCGTAGATACCGAGCTTTTCGCGGCGGATGATTTCGGTCATATCCACCCATTCGGGGTGAATGCCGAGGTAGCTGCGGAAGAAATCCTCGTTGCAGTATGCGCCGGCGATGCCCATTGCCTGCGCGCCGATGTTAACGTAGCTCTTGTTCTTCATATCGCCGACAGCCGCCGCGCAGCGTGCGAAGCGGAGTATCTTCTCCTCAACGTCCGCGGGGATAACGGTATCGTCCGCGTCCTTTACATCGTGGCCGTAGATGGAGAAGCAGGGCATTCCTATCTGCGCGTATGCCGCATTTGCCGCCGCGAGGAATACCGCGCCGGGGCGCTCGGTGCCGTTGAAACCCCATACAGCCTTGATGGTGGTGGGGTCCTCGTCGATTACCTGCGTTACATAGCACCAGCAGGGTGTGACGGTGAGGGTGGCGGTGACGTTCTCGCGGGAGAATTTGTCCGCGCAGGCTGCGCTTTCCGCAATGCCGCCGATGGTGTTGTCCGCGATGACGCACTCAACGGGGGTGCCGTCGGCGTGGCGCACCTTGCCTGTGATAAGCTCCGCGGCTGCCTTTGCCATGTTCATGGTCTGCTCCTCGAGGGATTCGCGGATACCGAACTGTCTGCCGTCAATGACGGGTCTGATGCCTATTTTTACTGACATAATGGATTTCCTTTCGACGTATGTTTCTCCCGCGGGCGGGATGTGTCAACACATTAATACAAATTCATTATATCAGATTTTGTTGTGAATTTCAATATATTTTTTTAATATTTCCTGCTGTTTATGTGTGAAATGCACACGAAAAACCGCCCCGCTTCGGATATCCTCCGATTGCGGGGCGGTCGGTATATTATTCCCAGTGGAAGTGCCATACGGTGGAATTGCACAGGCCGTCGGCAAGCTCGCCGATGCTGCGGATAGTCCCGTTTTCCGTCACGATGTCGGGGCAGAAGCCGTACATTTCCACCGCCAGCGGAAGCGCTTTTCCGCGGCTTACAGGCTCCTCAACGGCGAAATTAAGCTCGTTGTGGGCTATAACGGCGGGGACGGCGCCGTGCTTTTCGTACCAGTATTTTGCGATGGCGGTGAGCGCCTGCGTATCGGGGCAGCTTCCCCATGCGCCGAAAGGCACATACGCGAACACTTTCCATGGCTCGGTTACGGGTATCTCCGCGAGGATAGCGGGACGCGTGCCTGCACCTCCGTCGCTCCAAAGGCTCAGCAGGAAGCGCAGCGGGTCGCCGTTGGCGATGTATCCCACAAGATCATCCCAGCTTCCGCCGTCCTCCTCGAGTTCCTCCTTGAGGTCATCGATAAGCTCGGAGAGGATTTTTTCGCCGTTCGGCACGGGCAGGGACATCATCATTTTGCGGTAGAATTCCACCTTTTCGGGGTCGTAGCCGTATTCCGCGTTGATATCCGCGGCGACGGTGTTTGCCATCATGTTGTGCCATATCATTCGGTCGGGCACGATGAATAAGGGTGTGAAGCCCTCTTTCTTTCCCCGCGCGGAGGCTTCGGCGTACGCCTTGTTGAGTTCCTCGTCGTCATCGGCGGCGGCAAAAAGGCGGCAGCGGCAGCCGAGGAAGTTTATCATGGACGGGATAAGGTCAGCGTCATCCTCCTCGCTTTCGAGGATAAGCTTTTTCTTCGCGTCGTCGTTAGGCTCGTAGGTGGTGAACCATCCGTCGCCTATCGGCTCGAGGAATATCGGGTACAGCTCGGTAAGGCTTACCACCCACGGGGCTTCGCCGTAGCGCTTTTCGAACTTCTTCTGAAGCTGCGCGAGTTCCTCGGTTTTCATTGTGCCTGCGCCTGCGGCGTCGTAGCGCTCGCGGAGCCATTCCTGTATGGGCTCTTTTCCCTTTGCTGGTATTTCGGCGATGCAGATGGGCGCGAAGCCTATATCCGAATAAAATTCCGTAAGCCCCTTTTGATTTGTGCATACTCCGCGGGGGTCGCAGGCGATGAGCAGGGGGTAAAATCCCTCGGAAGCGCCCCTTAGGCGGGCGTTTTTCAGTTCTTCCCTTACAAGACCGTAGTTGGCGGAATTGTACGCGGTGCAGGGGCAGCCGGTGAGGTCGTTCATCATTTTGGAGAACGATCCCGTGGCTTCTTCAAGGCGCTTGGTGAAGTCGCGGTCGAAATCCGCGAAGCTGCGTTCGATGTATTTTGACAGCCTTTCGTAGTAGTCCTCGTTAAAGGGCACGAAAAGGTATGCTTCATCCTTAAATTCGGCGCAGTTGTATTTTTCGGTGCCGAAATAGTCCTCGGCGCAGCTGTCCACATCACAGGGGAAGGAGTGCTCGCGGACGTCGTCGGAGCCGTAATAATATGTTGTAAAGGACGCGCCCTCGTAGGTGAAAAGGTCGAAAAGCAGCAGTCCGTCCAGCTCATCCATAATAAATTTACGGAGGTCGGTGTTTACGCCGTACATCACATCGTCCACGACGTTCGGGTATCTCCCGACAAATTCATCCGAAACAAGGCCGTGCTCTATGCACCAGCGCAGGTATATCGCCATGTGGTTGCAGCCGTTTATATCGTCAAGCGGGAGCTGCTTTTCCTTGATGGATTCGATGTGTGCGTATGCTGTGTCGGCTATCCCCGCGAAAATATCTGTGTCATCGGCGCGCTCGTAGCCCTCGCAGCAGTTGGGGCGGGTGATGTCGGTGATATGGCTCACGCCGTTCATGCGTTCCAGCAGGGATTCGGTGTCGTGGTCGATTTTAAAGGACATTTCCTCGCGGTAGATCGGAATGACCTCGAAAAATGTCACGCTGTCGCCGTTGGGAAGCTCGCAGGTGTCCGCGCCGTCGGGCACGTCCTCGGGGCGGATAAGTACGGAGCCGCAAAGCTCAGTGCCGCGGGAGAATGTCTGCTGGTTATCCACGCTGTGACCCCAGCCGAGCCATGTTTCGCAGTTTATCGGCAGGCGGGCGAGGTTTTTCAGCAGGGTTATCGGCCAGAACCATTCCTCGTCGCTTTCGCCGACGCGCCAATCCGGGGGCAGGCAGATGAGAAGCTCCGCCCTGCCGTATTTCTGCGGGTCGAGGTCCTCGGGGATATCCATTATATGCGCGCCCATGCCCATGGTTATAAGGGTGTAGTAATTCTTGTCGGTGGTAGGCGGGATTATGCAGATGTCGATGTGCACATCGGGGGAGTGTATCTCATGGTACACCGTGGGGAATTCGCCGAAGTATTCCTTGATGTGATCCTCTACGGTGTCCATTTCCTCCTCGTCGTACATTTCGGCGTCGGGGGCGTCCTCGTCGGGCTCGTCGTCATCGTCGATGTCGTCCTCGATCATTTCAATGAAAACATCGCAGTCCTCCAGCACGTCCTCGGGGGGATTCATGTTCATGCAGCGGGCAAAGGAGCAGCGTGCGCGGTCGAGAATGTTTCTGCGCAGCACCTCGTCGCCCTCGCATTCTTCGTCCGAGGAGGCATGAAACAGGGCATAGCCCATGCGGTAGTGCCACAGCCAGTTGCTGTCCATCCTGCCGCGCTGGCTTTCGAGCACGGCAATGGCTTTCTTGTATTCGCCGACGCTGTTGTATGCGCGGGCGAGCAGACCCAGTATCTCATCGTCGAGGGCGCTGTCGGGCAGAGCCATAACGGCGGCGATTATCTTTTCGTGCTCGCCGCTGTCGTTCCATTCTTCAAGATGTGAAATAAGTTCTTCCTTGTTCATTACCGCTCCTTGGGTCAGTGCTTGTTTGCCTTGCAGCAGAATTCCTCGGCGGTGAGCTTGAGGATAACGACGTTGTTCAGCATTTCTTCGGAATATTTATATTCCTTGCCCTCGCCGGCGTATTTCGCCATGATGGTGTTAAGGCCGGTGAGCTTTTCGATGCCGTTGATTATCTCGACAGTGCCGACGCCGGTGATGCTTTCGTAGGCGGCGGTGAAGCTGCACGCAATATCGCTGGTGGAATATACCTCGTTCATCCTGTCTATCTCGAATGCGGCATTGTTGTTTTTCTTCAGCAGGTCGAGCTTCTTTCCCTGCGCGGCGCAGTGGAAGTATATCTCAAGCTGGCCCGCCGTAAGGCTGTAGCCGAAGCACATGGGGATGATGTAGGGGAACTTCCCGTCCATCAGGGCAAGGCGGCAGACCTTTGCTTCTTTAAGTATACGCTCGATCTCGCCTATATCCGTGACTTCTCTTTCCGCTCTTCTCATAACAATACCTCCTTGAAAATGTCTGTATAAAACAACTGCCCGCAATTCTTGCGAGTTGCGGGCGGGAATTCCTTTCGGAAAATCAAGCTGTTGCGTTTGCCTTCTTGGCAAGCTGGGATTTGAGGCGGGCAGCCTTGTTCTTATGAATAAGACCCTTGCCGGCAGCCTTATCAACGGTAACAACCGCAGCCTTTACAACAGCAGCGTCAGCACCCTCAGCACGAGCCTTCTTGATAACAGTCTTAAGTTCAGATCTGTTTGCCTTGTTGGCTTCGCTTCTCGCCTTGGCGATGAGAACTCTCTTCTTAGCGGACTTGATATTCGGCATTTTGATTTCACCTCCGTATCGGTTTCACGAGCAACCGGGTATTTTGCGGGGAGTTTTGGGGAAATATTTATTTATAATCACCAAAAAGAGCCTTGCAAATAACGCGTGTATTGTAAGCTCGATTTATTTTTTCTCATAATACAATTAATTATAGCATAATAG
>CAVIFG010000040.1:0-12035 GCA_963641955.1 Escherichia coli | reverse complement strand
ATTGTACAATCTGACGAAAAATCTGCGGCGCAATCTGCGCACCAGATTTAATCAGTACTTCCTTAAAAACGCCGCTTGTCGGCGGAAAACGGAGGAACATAATGAAAGACAAGGTTTTCGGAGTTCTCCAGCGTGTGGGCAGATCGTTCATGCTGCCGATAGCGCTGCTGCCTGCGGCGGGGCTTCTGCTGGGGATAGGCAGCTCGTTTACAAATCCAACCACGCTGGAAACATATCATCTTACAAATATAATCACAGAGGGCGGCGTGCTTTACACCATCCTTGATATCATGAGCAAAACAGGAAGCGTTGTGTTCGATAACCTTGCGCTGCTGTTTGCGATGGGCGTTGCCATAGGCATGGCGAAGCAGGAAAAGGAGGTCGCGGCGCTTTCCAGCGCGATAGCGTTCCTTATAATGAACACCGCGATATCCGCGCTGATAACCGCCAACGGCGGTATCGCCGCCATGCCCGCGAACTCCACGACCACAATGCTTGGCATAACAACGCTGCAAATGGGCGTTTTCGGCGGCATTATCGTAGGACTTGGCACCGCGGCGCTCCATAACAGGTTCTACAATATCCGCCTGCCGCAGGTGCTCTCGTTTTTCGGCGGGACAAGGTTCGTGCCGATAATTTGCAGCGTGGTGTTCCTCGGCGTGGGCGTGCTGATGTTCTTTGTGTGGCCTGTCATTCAGCGGGGAATATCCGCGCTCGGCACGCTGGTGCTCAATTCGGGATATGCGGGGACATGGATATACGGCATAATCGAGCGTGCGCTGATACCGTTCGGGCTTCATCATGTATTTTATATGCCGTTCTGGCAGACGGAACTCGGCGGCTCGATGGTGATAGACGGAACGGTAGTAACGGGCGCGCAGAACATTTTCTTTGCGGAGCTTGCCTCCCGCTCGACGGAGCATTTTTCCTCCTCGGCGACAAGGTTCATGGCGGGCAAATTCCCGTTTATGATCTTTGGACTTCCTGCGGCGGCATATGCGATGTACCGTGCGGCTCGCCCCGAAAAGAAAAAGGTAGTTGGCGGCCTGCTGCTGTCCGCGGCGCTCACGTCCGCGATAACAGGCATCACGGAGCCGCTGGAATTCACGTTCCTGTTCGTGGCGCCGCTGATGTACGGCGTTCATTGCGTGCTTGCGGGACTGTCGTATATGTTGATGCATATACTGAATGTCGGCGTAGGTATGACGTTTTCGGGCGGCGCGATAGACCTTGTGCTGTTCGGCGTGCTTCAGGGAAACGCGAAAACCAACTGGATATGGATAGTTATTGTCGGGCTGATATATGCGGTGATATACTATTTCGTGTTCTATTTCATGATAACAAAGCTGAACCTCAAAACCCCCGGCAGGGAAGCGGACGACGAGGAAACGAAGCTATTCACCCGCGCGGATATGCCGAAAAAGAGCGGCGGCGTCAGCGCTCTGATACTGCGGGGGCTTGGCGGCAGGGACAATATCACGGATATCGACTGCTGCGCTACAAGGCTCCGTGTAACGGTGAAAGATCCCGACCCTGTCAACGACAGCATATTGAAGCAGAGCGGCGCTTCGGGGGTCATTCGCAGGGGAAACGGCGGGCAGGTAATATACGGCCCGCAGGTTTCGGTGATAAAATCCGACCTTGATGAATATATGAGGACATCCCACGACGACCACAACGATATTCCCCCCGCGGGCACGGAAAAGAACGAGCTTGCGGAGGCTGCGGAGATAGACAGGGCGCTGCGGACAACAACGCTGTACGCCCACATGAACGGAACGATGATACCGCTGGAAGAAGTGAACGACGAAGCGTTTTCGCAGAAGGTGCTCGGCGACGGCGCAGCGATCGACCCCACCGAGGGCAAGCTGTATTCCCCCTGCGCGGGAAAGGTCACGCAGGTATTCGGCACGGGGCACGCGGTAACGCTGGAAACGGACGACGGCGCGGAGGTACTTCTGCATATCGGAATTGACACGGTGAAGCTTGGCGAAGGATATTTCAAGCCGCACGTTTCCGAGGGACAGCGGGTGGACCGCGGCGATATGCTGATATCCTTTGATATGAAGGCGGTGCGCGAGGCGGGATACAGCCTTGTAACGCCGATGATAATCTGCAACGCGGAGGACTGGTCGGGGATCAAGGTGCTCGAAAGCGGGAAGATATCGGCGGGAAGCGAATTTATTCGCCTTGAAAAATAGCAGCTCGACTAAAAAAACATACCTCGGGTGATTGACACACGGCAAAAAAAGGAGTATAATATTATTATGCGGTCGTGTTGTTTTGTCGGCCGAAGTATGTTTTCGGAGGGTCATTGATATGGCTATTTTAGTAACGGGCGGCGCGGGATTCATCGGTTCTCATACCTGCGTGGAGCTTCTTAATGCAGGCGAAGAGATCGTTGTTATGGATAATTTCTATAACTCCAATGCCATGGCGCTGGACGGTATCAGAAAGATAACCGGTAAGGATTTCAAATTCTACGAAGCGGATATGCTGGACATCGCTGCGGTGGACAAAATATTTGCGGAGAACGATATAGAGCAGGTGATACACTTTGCTGGCTACAAGTGCGTTCCCGAGAGCGTATCCAAGCCGCTGATGTATTATTCCAATAATCTGCGCGGAACGTTCAACATCCTTGAAACGATGAAGAAATACGGCTGCACGAAGTTCGTGTTCAGCTCCTCCGCGACGGTTTACGGCATCCCCGAAACCGTTCCTGTAAAGGAAGATTTCCCGCTTTCGGCGATCAATCCTTACGGCAGCACAAAGCTTATCATCGAAAATCTCTGCCGCGAGATGTACAACGCAGACAAGACATGGACTATGATACTCCTGCGTTATTTCAACCCTGTCGGTGCGCACAGCAGCGGACTTATCGGCGAGGATCCCAACGGAATCCCGAACAACCTTATGCCCATCGTACTCGACAAGGCGTCCGGCAAGCGCGACAAGCTTGAGGTAGCGGGCGACGATTATCCCACCCCCGACGGAAGCTGCGTAAGAGATTACATCCACGTTGTCGACCTTGCAAAGGGTCACGTTGCGGCTGTAAGAAAGGCTCGCAAGCTTGACGGCGGCTGCCCCGCATATAACCTAGGCACAGGCAAGGGCTATTCCGTAAAGGAGATACTCGACACATTCCAGCGCGTAAATGGCATTGACCTCGGATACACCATCGGCGCACGCCGCCCCGGCGACGCAGCGACGACTTATTCTGATCCGTCGCTGGCTGAAAAGGAACTCGGCTGGAAGGCAGAACTGGGTATTGAAGATATGTGCCGCGACGCATGGCACTTTAGACAAGTTCGCGCAGCAGAGGAAGCAAAAGTTTAAAATTGTTTCTGCTCCCAGAGGGGCGTCGGGTAGAGTTTTTTTCAAAAACTCAGACCGCTCCGCATGGCATTTCAGACAGGTTCGTGCAGCGGAAGAAGCAAAAGTTTAAACTTGTTTATCGCAATTGCATAAATCAAAAAATTCAAACGGCAGTAAATTGAAATAGACTGTGGGGGAAAAACTCTTGTTTTTCCCCCACACCCCTTTTAGCGCTTTTAAAGTCGTAAAACCGCACTGCGTGCGGAGTGGCGGGGGCTCCGGTCTGTCGGTCAGCCCCCTCTGTCACTTCGTGACACCTCCCCCATGGGGAGATCACCCCACAACCCCCGCTTCCTTTTGTGTCCGCATTTTCATGGTTTTGCAAAGCAAAATTGCGGACGACTGTCCGCAAAATGAAAATGTGAGCATTTTGCGTTAGCAAAACACGAGGAATGCGAAAACCAATACGCTACGCGGAAAGCATATGTTTCCCGCCGCTTTTTTGCGCCGCATTCTCCCCGCTCCGTAAATGCTATGTGTAATTTTCGTGAAATGTCGGTCAAATGTCGATTTTTTTGTTGACAAAACGAAATTAATGTGTTATAATACCACCGTTGCAAATTCAGAATAATAATGCGAGGTGAGCAGAGTGAACAACAGTGACAGTATCGGGCGAAAACGGCATGACGCCCGCATAACGGACGGCACACTCTGCCGCCTGTTTTTCTGCGCGGAATAAGGCGCGGAATATATAATTAAATACGGGTGCCATACCATGCCCGGCTTCACTTTCAATTAGGATTGCAGCGAAATTTTTAATTGAAAGGCAGGGTCATGCTATGATCAACGAAAAGGAAATTCTTACCGTACAGACTGCCGAAACCGTCGGCAGACCCGATTTTACAACGGAGATCGCGCAGCTTGTAAAAAGCGATCTCTCCCCGAAAATGCTGCATGAAAAGCTTCTCGGATACCACGACAGCGACATCGCCGAAGCAGCGGAGATGCTCGAAGCCCCCGAGAGAATAAAGCTTTTCCGCATACTCGAAACCGCGGAGCTTGCGGATGTTTTCGAGTATATCTCGTCGGAAAAGGCAGCGGAGTATCTTGGCGAAACGGATATCAGAAAGACTGTCGCGCTCATCGGCAGCATGGAAAGCGACGCAGCGGCGGATATCCTGCGGGAGCTTCCCAAGGAAAAGCGCACGCAGGTGATAGCGCTTCTGGACGGCGATTTCAGAAGGAAAATGGAGCTTATCGTGTCCTTTGACGAGGACGAGATCGGAAGCTGCATGAGCACGAATTACATCGTTATAAATTCTGAAATGACCGCCGCAGAGGCGATGGACGCGCTTGTTTCTCAGGCGCAGGAGAACGACAACATCTCCACCCTGTTCGTCACCGCAAAGGACGGCGGCTTCTACGGCGCGGCGGATCTCCGCGACCTTATCACCGCGGACAAAAACGCCCCCGTAATGCAGTTCGTAACAACGTCTTTCCCGTATGTATACGGCTGCGAGAGCATAGACAGCTGCATAGAGCGGCTGAAAAATTATTCCGAGGACAGCATTCCCGTGCTGGACAGCAGCAACGATATTCTGGGCGTTATCACCCTGCGCAGCCTGCTGGAAGTTGTTGACGACGAGATGGGCGAGGATTATGCAAAACTCGGCGGCCTTACCGCGGAGGAGGATCTTTCCGAGCCGCTTCACGCAAGCCTTAAAAAGCGTATGCCGTGGCTGCTGGTGCTTCTGGTGCTGGGAATGGTGGTTTCCAGCGTGGTCGGCGCGTTCGAGAAGGTAGTTTCGCAGCTTACGCTCATCATGGCGTTCCAGTCGCTTATACTTGATATGGCGGGTAACGTCGGCACGCAGTCGCTGGCGGTGACCATCCGCGTGCTTACCGACGAGGATCTGACTTTCATGAAGAAGCTGAAGCTCGTTGTAAAGGAAATGCGCGTGGGACTTTGCAGCGGACTTATCCTCGGGGTGCTTTCGGTCATCTTTGTTGGGCTGTACATCATGCTGATAAAGGGCTATGACGCGGGATTTTCGTTTGCGGTTTCCGCGTGCATAGGCGCGGCGCTTATGCTGGCGATGTTTATTTCCAGCGCGGTGGGAACGCTCGTTCCGCTGTTTTTCAAGAAAATAAAGATAGACCCCGCGGTAGCTTCGGGTCCGCTGATAACCACTGTGAACGACCTTGTGGCGGTGGTAACTTACTACGGGCTTAGCTGGCTGTTCCTGCTTCAGATCTTCCATTTGGCATAAAAAATTATCCCCCTCGGCAGGAGGGGGATTTTTGTATGTAATTTTCCGCCGCATTACGACAGGCTCACGCCGCCGTAGAAATGCTCGATGTAATAATTTCCCGAAATATCGACCTCGCGCACATCTGTGCCGGGCATAAGGCAGGCGATCATCTTTCCGTCGCCGATGTAGATACCGCCGAAGCCCGCAACAGAGCTTCCGTCATTAATAAAGAACACCAGGTCGCCGCTTTTCAGCTCGTCGTATGCAAGGGCGGTGCCCATCTGCGACTGTGCGGAAACACCTCTCGGGCAGGTGATATAGCCGTTCTGGCGGAGCACATAGTATATAAATCCCGAATTATCGAAGCCGTCGGGGGTTTCGCCGCCGTCAACAAACGGCGTTCCGATCAGCGATTCCGCAGTCAGAATGATACCCTCCGCCTCGGGGGTGACGGGTTCTGTTGTGTCGTCCTCGACCGGCTGGCTTTCCTCGGTTTCCTTTACGGAAGTGGTCGTTTCGGCAGGCTCTGTTTCGGGGACGCTGCTCTCCTCTTCGGGCACGGATATGCTCACCGAATTGGAGGAGCTGCCGCTTGAACTTTCGCCGGAATTTTTCCCGACAGTACTCAAAACTATGACCGCCGCGATTATTCCCATGGAAATAATCGTCACCGCGATAATAAGCAAAATATTGTTTTTCATAATGTCACCTCTGTATGTAAACAGCTTACACTTTTGTGTCTGATGGCACTTACGACCTGTTTATCTTAATTATACACTATGCCAACTGATATTTCAATAACGTACAGGTTACAATTTACTTACAAAACGGTTACAATATAGTGTGTTATTTATTGCAGCGTTTTTCAAATCTGAAGCTGATGAAGTCGAATTTTGTTCCCGGTAGGAATACGAAGCTTATGTCGTTGACGCCTGTAAGCGCGGGGATGTTGAATTTTCTCTCGGTGGGAGCGTCCGCCTGCACAAAATCAAGGAACACGCTCGCCTGTTCGCCGCCCGCGGGGGTATAGCGAAGCTGAACTGCATTCGTGGGATTGGGCGTTGCGCCGTTTATAACGATGGCGTCTGTTCCGTCCGTGCCGAAATCCAGCGCGGAATAGTTCAGGATAACGTTGTTTCCTATCTTAACGATGCTTCTTCCCTCGGTGGAGAAGTCGTCGCCGTAAATGCTGTCGCACTCCGCGGTGAAATTCTCGTCGAACGCTCTGTTTATCGGCACGAACGCAAATCCGCCGAAGATAATGCGGCTGTCAATGACAACACTAATGCGGTGAGCGCCGCGTATCCTGTGCGAAAGCGCGAACGACTGCGGGGCAAATCCGCACCAGTGTCCGTTGTTCGCGAATATTCCTCCCGCGATAAGCTCGCCGCTGTTCGGGTCGCCGTCCCATATTTCCACAGAAGCGTCGCAGCAGGTGCCGATGTGCAGCAGTATCTCCTCTGAGCCTATCTTTCCGAAGTCGAAGTTTTCGTAGGACATGACCGTCCTGCCGTCAAATCCGCCGAGCGCGCCGTCCTCGATGTAGTTTACGGGAATGTCGGAGCCGTCCAGCGTTCCCGCGGAGGTAAATTCATAGGGGCTGCGTACCGCCGCGCCTATTCCCGCTACGGTGAAAGGAAGGTCGCAGTACACCTGCGGAATATCTCCGCCGTTGCTTACGGAAGCGCGCAGCAGGAATTCTCCGTCTCCCCTTGCGGTGATAACGGCGCCGTTTTCGGTAGGCTCTATTTCTGCCAGCGGCACTTCAACGCCGGTTTCGCGGATGACTTTCCATGTTATTTCATTGTACGTCGCATTCGCGGGGAACAGCCTTGCGGTCACGACTGCGGAGCGGTGCTCGCTGTCGAGTTTTCCGCCGCCGCTAAGCTCGATTTTCCTCACGGGGACTTCATCGGTGTATTCCGTCGCAACAACGGGGAATGCGTTTTCCTTTACAACGTTTATGCCCGTGCAGGAGGCTGCTTCCACCGCCGCGAGGACTATTTCCGCCCCCTCAAGCCCGACGGAGCTTGCCTTTACGGTTATCTCGCCCTCTTCGTCGGAGGACTGTATCATCGCAAGCAGCTTTCCGCTGAAAAGGCGCCTGTTGTCGCCCTTGTAGCTGTCGTAGTCGGTGCTGTCGCCGTTGTCAAGACCAACAAGACGCCCCGCGCCGCTGACCTCAAGCTTTATGCGATTGCGCGCGTTTCCGACCTCAACGCCGTTCTTATCCACGGTGGAAATTTCGATAAAGGAGATATCCCTGCCGTCGCAGGATATAGTGCTCCTGTCGGCTTTCATGATTATCTTCGCGGGGTCGCCGCAGGATATCACCCTGTCCTCGGATATCACCGCGCCGTCGGCGCTGTAACCCTTTGCGCTTAGTATGCCCTTTTCAAACGGAACGATGTAATGCGCGCGCATTTCTTCGCTGTCCGAAAGAGCCATTTCATGCTTTCCGAGGGATCTTCCGTTAAGGAAAAGCTCCACGGAATGCGCGTTGCTGTAGATGATAACGTCTATCTTCTGCCCCTCGTTGAAGTCCCAGCAGGACGGCACGATATGAAGCACCGGGTGCTTTTCGGGGTCGAGCCACACGCTCTGATAGAAGTAGTAAATATCCTTCGGGAAGCCCGCCGTATCGACAATGCCGAAATAGCTGTTTTTCGTGGAATAAGGCGTGGGCTCGCCGATGTAGTCGAAGCCTGTCCAGATGTATTGACCCGCGCAGAAATCGCAGTCGCGGTCGAGCCGCCATGACTTCGCCGCGGAGCTTCCCCAGCCGACCACGCTGTTATCCAGCGAGGAGCACTGAAGATCCTCATAAGTCAGCAGCGGAAGTTCTGCGGGGAAGTGGTATATGCCCCTGCTGCGCACCGCAGATGCGGTTTCGCTGCCGTATATCGTCCAGTCGGGGTACTGCTCGTGGTGCTTGGAATAGAGGTTTTCGGAGTAGTTATAGCCTGCGATTTTCAGCTCATCCGAGCATTTCTGTGCATTTTCGCTGCCCATGAAGTTGGAGCCTATCGTCGCGGGGGCGTTGCCCTTGGGGTCATATTTGTGGACATAATCCCGCAGCCGCTTGGTTATTTCGATGCCGTGGGGGTCGTTGGTGTCGCTTATTTCGTTGCCGATGCTCCACATCAGCAGGGAGGGGTGATTTCTGTCGCGCTCCACCCAGCTTCTGACGTCGGTTTCGGCGGTTTCCTTGAAGAAGCGCGCGTTGTCGAATTCCGTCTTGGGATTTTCCCACATATCAAAGCTTTCGCTGTCCACCAGCAGACCTATCCTGTCGCAAATCTGCATAAGCTGCTTTGCGGGCATATTGTGGGAGGTGCGTATAGAATTTACGCCCATATTCTTCATCATACGAAGCTGGCGAAGCAGCGCGTGGAAATTATACGCCGCGCCGAGCGCACCGAGGTCGTGGTGCATACAAACGCCGTGAAGCTTTATTTGTTTTCCGTTCAGCACAAGACCCTTTTCCGGGACAAATGCCGCAGTCTTATAGCCGAAGCATTCCTCCGCACTGTGAAGAAGCGCGCCGTCCGCGCCGAAGAGGGATATTCTCATGGTGTATACAAACGGCGTGTCAATGTCCCATATCATGGGGTTGTCGATTGTGAATGTATTGAGGAAGCATTCCTCGCCGCCGCCGAAAACAGCTTTCTGCTCAAACCCCGCGATAACGCCGCCGTGGGGAGCTACGACTTCCAGCGTGAGGCGGATGTCCGTCGGCGCGCCGACTATGCTGGTTTCTATTTCGGTGGTAAAGGAGCCGTTTTCCTGCCTGTTGCTGTGGATGTATATGCCGTTGGTTTTGATGTATGTCGCGGGGCGTGTTTTCAGCTCAACATCGCGGAAAATGCCCGCGCCGCTGTACCAGCGGGTATTGGGGGAGTGGTGGCGCACCCTTACCAGCAATTCGTTATCGCCCTCATGAAGCAGGTCAGTGATGTCGATTTCAAAGGCGGAGTAGCCGTAGGTATTCCCGCCCGCTTCTTTTCCGTTTACATACAGCGTGCTGTCCATGTAAACGCCGTCAAAGTTTATCAGCACGCGCCCCGAGAGCATTTCGGCGTCTGCGGTCAGCGTTTTTCTGTACCAGCCCTCGCCGGACTTATAAAGCTCCGCAGTGTTGCCGATGAGCCAGTCGTGCGGTATTTCTACGTTGTACCAGTGCCTTTCGGAAAGCTCGCCGATGTCCTTTATCTCGTCGATATCCGTCAGGCAGAATTGCCAGTTGTCGTTGAACAGAATGGTGTTAGCGGTCATTTTATCCTCCGTGTGTCACATTGACACGGTCGTAAGCTTATCGTCGACTATGGTTACGCGGGAGCGCTTTGTTTTCTCTGTTATTTCCAGTGTAAGGAAGTTTACGCAGAATTTCGCCCCGGGGTAGATTATCCCCGTGACCCTTGCGCAGAGATTATCCTTGCCTTTTATGTCCTCGTCGAGCTGGCGTATCTCGTCCTCAAGCTCTTTCTTGCGCATGGAATTGAGCAGCTTCGCCCTTGTTTCCACCTTGACCTGTTTCTGCTGGGCGTCGGTGAGCATTCCGGCCTGCTGCTTCTTTCTGAATTTAAGGAAATCGAGGTTCCTTACGGCGTTGTCGAGGGATTTCTTTACGTCCTTGAGCAGCGCCTCCGCCTCGCATTTTTTGTTGAAAAGCACAGAGCCGTCGCCGATGTTTATTTCGGTGGGGGTGTATTTGTCCGAGCCGATTATGCCCGCGTTTATGTCATGCATGGAGGTAATTTTTCCGCCGACGATGACGCCGTTCGTGCCCTTTGCGGTGAGCGCGCCGTAGCAGAAAACATCACAGAATGCAAACTGCTTTGAAACCACGCTGCCCTCTGCGCGGATGGTGGCATTTTCGCAGAAGCCTATGTCTGCGCTGCCCTCGCACCGCACCGTCGAGCCGATGCAGCCGCCGACTATCGTGACCTTTCCGCCGGCGATTATTTCGCCGCCGAAAACGCTTCCGTCTATGCGGACGTTTCTGCCCGCGTTTACGGTGAAGCCCTCCATAACGTTGCCCTTGATATGTACGTCGCCGAAGAAATTGATGTTTCCGATGGAGATGTCGAGGTCGGTTTTAACGGTGACGGTATCCTCCACGATAAATCCGCCCTTGCTGAAAAGAATGTGCCCGTCGCAGGCGGCGACGATCATTTTTTCATCAGCGGTGAGCATGGTGTTCCTGCCGACGGTGTATTTCGCGGGAATGCCCGCTTCCGCGGGGATGGGCTTTCCGTAGATATTCTCCCCCGGGGTGCCCTCGGTGGGCAGGGTTATGACCGCGATTATCTCTCCCTTGCGTATCGGCACGATGGAATTAAGCTCGCGGTAGTTGCATATGCCGAATTCATCGCGCTGCGGGGTAAGCTTGTGATCCTTGTCGAATTTATATACGATGGAGCCATTCTGTCCGCGCTTCGGGGGAATTGCCCGCGCAACGCACACGGGTGTTTCGTACACCTGTGCTTCTATCATATCGTTGATGTCGAACTCGTCTATACCGGTGGTTATGCCGTTGTTCTTCAGTTCTTCAAGAACCTTTTCCGTCGTGATGGGTCTGCCGCCGTTCTGCGGGGCATACAGCACCATGTTTGCCAGCATCCCCTCGGGGTCGGCGGTGACGGAAACACGTCCGTCTATGGCGGGAAGCCCATCCTCCGTCTGCGGCAGAAGCTCCTTCGGAGGAATTTTATCTATAATGCTTTCATCAAATGCCATTCGTTTTCCTCCGTAAAATCAGGTCTTTTCTATAAGCGCGGGAACATCCGCGAGCGTTTTCGCCTCTGCGAAGATAAGCCCGCGCAGCTCGTCGTCCGGGGGCGTGAGGTCTGGTACCATAACGGTGACGCAGCCCGCGCCAGACGCGGAGCGCACCCCGTTCGGAGAATCCTCCAGCGCCATGCATTCGGACGGGTCGAGTCCGAGCTGCTTTGCGGCGTATATGTAGATGTCGGGCTTGGGTTTGCCGCTTTCCACCATGGACGCGCAGACTATTTTGTCGAATTTATGGAACACGCCGACTTCCGTAAGGTACTTTTCGGTGCGCTGGAAATCGGTGGCGGTGGCGACGGCGGCGGGGATATGGTGCTCGTTCAGCCAGTCGAGCAGCTCGTTAAGGCCCGGCTTTGTTTCAAGTCCGTGCTCGGAGAGATATTCGCTCATCATTTCCATGCGGCGGCCGCGGATTTTTGCATAGTCGAAGTCCTCGCCGAATATCCCCTGAAGATATGGTATCGCAAATTTTCTCGCAAGGCTGCGGATATTCAGTGCGTGCTCGCGCTGCATGAGAAATCCCGCTTCATTCGCTGCGGCGCACCAGTATTTCACCAGCAGCTTTTCGGTGTCGAGGATAAGACCGTCCATATCAAAAATTACCGCCTTGACCATATATGACCTCAATTTCTTTTTATTGTATGTATTTTTCGCACTATACCGAATATATAG
>CAVIFG010000039.1:0-12354 GCA_963641955.1 Escherichia coli | reverse complement strand
AGGGGTGCGACCCCTTGACCGCGTGTATTGTGCGGCGTAAAGACGAAATGTTGACTCCTCGACCGCGTGCATTGTGCTCCACAAAGACTAAATGTTTCTCGCCCGAAAATCACGCCAAATAATCCGAAGGCGCTGTCGGCATCTTTATCCAATTATTAAACGCATGGTCGGTCTTTATCGTCTTATCCCCTACCATGAAATAATCATACCGCAGCATAGGCGATGTGGAAACAGGATCGTCCCATGTGACATCCACATGATACCACTGTCCGCCGACCTGCACCATGTTCCACATATGTCCGCCGCCGTTGCTTATTCCGCTTACGCATATCGTCGGAATCCCCGCCGCCTGCGCAAGATACATGAACGCCTTTGAATATCCCTCGCAGAGCGCCTTACCGTACACGATAGCGCCGTCCGCCTCGGACTTATACGACGGCCCCGATGTGATATACGACGTCTTATTAACTATCCAATCGTGAATTACCTTCAGCCGCTCATATTCGCTGTCGTACTTCGCCGCCTCGGCGAGCACCTCCGCTGTTGCTGCGTCAAATTCCTTGGAGATCTGCTCTGCCTCGCTCTTCGTGCGGCTGTAGATCATCTTTACGGAAAGAAGCTGGCCGCTGTAATTGTATCCGTAGCCGTAGCCGTTGTCCAGCCAGAAGAACTGCGGGTTATCATAATCGAACGCCCAATACAGTGTTTCGAGATCGTCCACCATCAGCCCGAGGTCAGACATATCCACCGTTTCCTCGTGAGCTGCCGCGGCTTCAAATATCCTGCCGTAGCCTTTCTTCTGCGCGCTGGTGAGGGTGGAGTAGCCGTATTTCTGCGTGTAATCATCCAGCAGGCTCTTCATCTCAGAGGAGGAAGCGCTGCTGTCCGCGGAAGCGTTGTCTATAACATAATCAAGGGAGATATAGCGCCTTGTCCAGCCGCCCTTTACTGTTATAAAGCGCAGGCGGGATGTATCGGTTATCTTTATCCCCTTTGCGGTGTACAGCGTCGATGATGTCGTAGGCTTGCTGCCGTCGAGGGTGTAATAAAACTTAACGCCCGAAACGCCCGTGGAGATAGTCACCGTCTGCTCCGACTCGTACTCTCCCTTGCTCGGGGTCACAGTTACCTTGGGCTTGAGCTTATAGGTGAAAGTCTTTACGCTGCTCTTGCTGCCGTCTTTAACGGCGTAGGTTTTCAGCGTGGAATTTTTCGTGATGGTTATCGCCTTTGTGTAGGACTTATAAGACGCGCCATTAAGGCTGTAATATATCTTCGCGCCGCTGTCCTTGGAGGAAAGCGTCACCTTCATGCTGCCGGTCGAAAGCGTATATGTACCCGATTTGCGCGACGCGGTCGGCGCAGAAACCACAGAAGCCGCCTGCGAAACGGACGAAGCCGAACCCAGCGCCGTCTGCACGGGCGCGGAAAAAGTCCCTGCGGCGATAACTGCCGCCGCAAAAAGGCTCAACAAATGTTTTTTCATAGATCGCTCCTTTTATACAATGCGAACAAAAGTTTTTAATTAATCACTTATATTATAGCAAAATTCAAATGTCGTGTCAATAGAAAACTTATGCAAAAACATTGACAAAACCCGCCGGGCAGGATACAATTAAATCACCCCGCACCCGACACGCAAAAGCACGCAATGTCGGGCGGCGGCGCTTAAAACATGATACAATATCATCATGGAGGGGATAAAATGAGCGAAATAAGCTGGGCGGACGGCATACAGAATGCCATAACGTACATCGAGGACAACATTACCGGGGAGCTTGACATCGCCGACATAGCCGCTCGCGCCTGCGTTTCGGCGTTTCATTTTCAGCGGATATTCGGCGTGCTGTGCGGCATGACCGTCGGGGAGTACATACGCCGCAGGCGGCTTTCCCTTGCGGCGCAGGAGCTTTCCTGCTCTGACATTAAGGTGATAGACGCGGCGGTGAAATACGGCTACGACTCCCCCGACAGCTTCGCAAGGGCGTTTGTGAAATTTCACGGCATAACCCCCTCCGCCGCAAAGGAAAAGGGCGCAGTGCTCAAAAGCGCCGCGCCGATACGAATTAAACTTACACTGGAGGGCGGAAACATGATGGAATACCGTATTGTGGAAAAGGCAGCATTCACGCTGATGGGCGCGGCAAGAAAATTCAACACCGAAACATCCTACGCCGAGATACCGAAATTCTGGAGCGAATTCTATGCAAACGGCGGCGGAGAAAAGGTGATGGGGGCATTCGGGGTGTGCATCGACCCGAAAGAGCAGGAGTCGGGAACAGAGTTCGAGTACCTCATCGCCGACCTTTACGACCCGCTGAAAGAAATCCCCGAGGGCTGCGTTACAAGGGTCATCCCCGCGGGGACATGGGCGGTTTTCCCGTGCAGGGGCGCGCTGCCAAAGGCGCTGCAGGATGTGAACACGCGGATATGGAACGAGTGGCTTCCGAACTGCCGTGGGTACAGGCTCGGCGGAAATTACAACATCGAAATGTACACCGAGCCGCCCGCAGACCCAAATGATTGTTATTCGGAAATCTGGGTGCCTGTTATTAAAGTGTGATAAAGGCTGCGCGGATTGCAAATGATAAGGGGCTGTTCAACACGAACAGCCCCATTTCTTATTCCACAATATACCCCTTATCGCGCACTACCTTCTCGATATCCGCGATATATTTCTCGCACTGCTCCCGAGTGCCCGCTTCGACCATAATTCTGAGCAGCGGCTCGGTTCCGCTCGGGCGGACGAGCACCCTGCCGTCGCTGCCGAGCTGCTCCTCCGCAGCCTTTACCGCCGCGAGGACATCCTCATCCCCAAGCACCGTGTTCTTGTCGTGCACTCGGACGTTCTTCAGTATCTGCGGATAGGTTTTCATCGGCGCGCCAAGCTCCGCGAGGGTAGCCTTTCTGTCGCACATTACCTGCATAAGCTTCAGCGCCGTGATTATTCCGTCGCCCGTGTTTGCATACTTGCTGAAAATAATATGCCCCGAATTTTCCCCGCCGAGAATATATCCGTTCTCCGACATACATTCATAAACATATTTGTCCCCGACAGCTGTCTTTGCGTAGTTTATCCCCAGTTCATCGAACGCCTTGTAAAGCCCGAGATTTGACATTACCGTTGTTGTAACGGTGTTCTTTTCAAGCTTTCCGCGCTCTTTCATGTAGCTGCCGTATATGTAGAGTATCTTGTCGCCGTCGACAATGCTGCCCTTTTCGTCCACCGCAAGGCATCTGTCCGCGTCGCCGTCGAATGCGAAGCCCGCGTCAAGCTGCTCGTCAACGACAAGCTGGCGCAGCCCGTCGATATGGGTGGAGCCGCAGTTCGTGTTGATATTGAAGCCGTTCGGGTGGTCGTTGATAACATAGGTCTTTGCCCCCAGCGCCTCGAAAACATTCTTCGCCACGGCGGAAGCAGAGCCGTTCGCGCAGTCAAGCCCTATCCTCTTCCCCTTGAAAGAGTGCACCGCAAGGGAGATAAGGTAGCCGATGTAGCGGTTTCTCCCTGCGGCGTAGTCCAGCGCCCTGCCTATTTCCTCGCCCCTTGCCAGCGGTATCTCGGGAATTTCCCCGTCGAGATACTTTTCTATCTCAAGGATAACGCTCTCCTCGAGCTTTTCGCCCTTGGAATTGAACAGCTTTATGCCGTTGTCATAGTAGGGGTTATGGCTGGCGGATATCATAATTCCGCAGTCGAATTCATCCGTGCGGGTGACATAGGAAACGCAGGGGGTGGTCGTTACATGGAGCAGCGACGCGTCCGCACCGCTGGCGGTGAGCCCCGCGACAAGCGCATACTCGAACATATACGAGCTTCTGCGGGTGTCCTTTCCGATGACAACGGAGCAGCGGTGCTCCTTTCCGAAATAATGCCCCACAAATCTGCCTATCTTATATGCATGGTCAACGTTCAGACCGTTGTTTGCTTCGCCGCGGAAGCCGTCTGTGCCGAAATATTTAGACATAGGATAATTCCTCTTTTCAGTAATTTATAGCTTAATTATAAATCATTTTATAGCCTTTTGTCAACATTTATTACCGAAACGGAGGAAATTATCCCGCCTATTCTTTTACCCCGCAGAAAACGTACTCGCATTCCCCCTCGGCGAACTTTATATTTATCGAGAAAGCGTTCGCGCCGTCCAAAAGCGCGGGCAAAGTTATCACGCCGCCGTCCGTATCCAGCAGCTCGCTTTCATCCTCGTTTACCTCAAGATACGCACCCGATATCTCCGCACCATCGGGGAGGTCAATCTGCACCGTATCCGCCCCCGCAAGGGAAAGCTTCGGCGCAGCGCCGTTAATGCAGGCGCTGTACGCGGTATCGCCGCAGGCTATGGTATCCCATACTTCGTCCCCGACCACCGTCTGCCATGTGTAGCCGTTCCTTGCCATCACGACGGAGTTATCCCCTGCCCTTGCGGTAAGCTCGGGCGGGTTTTCCTGCATGGGTGTATCGGCGGAAACGGAAACCTCGTCCGATGTTTCCTCCGGGGGAACGTCAGGTTCTACGGGGGGTTCTTCGCTGATACTTACATACATCGCGTCGGACTCGGCGTCGGGCTCTTCGCCGTCGTTCGGAGCGTCGGATTCAATAGCTGGCTCGCTGACGTTCTCCGTGGTAGATATTATGGGCTGCGGGGCCGGCCCGCTGTTGGCGCTCTTCGCCGTGCAGGCGGAGAGCATAAGCGCGGAAATCACAAGCGGAACAAATAAATATTTTTTCATGGCGCATTCCTCCTTTTTATAGTAATACCGCGCGGAAATAAAAAAGGTTGCGCCGCGCAAAAAAATCCCCGCGCCGAAAAGACGCGGGGTGGATAAGTATATGTATGTATTCAGAAAGGAAAACCAATGGAACTTACAAGGATAAATTACTTGATGGCTGCAAATGCCTTTTCGAGAGCTTCGATAAGGTCGTCGACATTCTCGATACCGATGGAAAGGCGGATGGTGTTGGGCTTGATACCCTGATCTGCCAGTTCCTCTTCGTTGAGCTGAGAATGTGTTGTGGAAGCGGGGTGGATAACGAGGGACTTAACATCCGCTACGTTTGCAAGCAGGGAGAAGATATCGAGGTTGTCGATGAACTTCTTAGCGTCGTCCTCGGTGCCCTTTATCTCGAATGTAAAGATAGAGCCGCCGCCGTTTGGGAAATACTTGTTGTACAGCGCGTGGGTAGGCTCGCTCTCGAGGGAGGGGTGGTGAACAGCCTCTACCTGCGGGTGGTTGTTGAGGAAGTTGACTATCTTCAGCGCGTTCTCAACGTGTCTTTCAACTCTCAGCGACAGGGTTTCCAGACCCTGCAGGAATATAAATGCGTGGAAAGGAGAAAGTGTAGCGCCTGTGTCGCGCAGGAGAATTGCACGGATGTATGTAACGAATGCCGCCGCGCCTACCGCCTTTGCGAAGCTTATGCCGTGGTAGGAGGGGTTCGGCTCGGAGATCCACGGATACTTGCCGGAAGCTATCCAGTCGAACTTGCCGCTGTCTATGATAACGCCGCCGATGGCTGTGCCGTGGCCGCCGATGAACTTGGTTGCGGAGTGTACAACGATATCTGCGCCGTACTCGATGGGGCGGCAGAGGTAGGGTGTAGCGAATGTGCTGTCTACAACCAGCGGAATGCCGTGCTTGTGTGCGATGGCTGCGATGCCCTCGATATCGGCTACGTTGGAGTTCGGGTTGCCGAGGGTTTCGATGTAAACCGCCTTGGTGTTCTCATCGATGGCAGCTTCGATCTCGTCGAAGTTTGCGGGGTCAACGAACTTTGCAGTTATGCCGTAGTGGGGAAGCGTATGTGCAAGCAGGTTGTATGTGCCGCCGTAGATGGTCTTGGAAACAACGAGGTTCTCGCCCTGCTGTGCCAGCGCCTCGATTGCGTATGTGATCGCCGCCGCGCCGGAAGCTGTCGCCAGAGCAGCTACGCCGCCCTCAAGCGCTGCGATACGCTCTTCGAAAACGCTCTCGGTGGGGTTGGTGAGTCTGCCGTAGATGTTGCCCGCGTCGCGCAGACCGAAGCGGTCAGCAGCGTGCTGGGAGTTATGGAAAACGTAGGATGTGCTTGCGTATATCGGAACCGCTCTTGCGTCGGTAACGGGGTCAGCCTGCTCTTGACCTACATGAAGCTGAAGGGTTTCAAATCTGTAATTCTTAGACATGGTGTTTATCTCCTTTTCGATAAAAAAATATAAGGTGTGTGTGCGGTGTTTCCGCGTGTGAATTTCATTTATTGTTTAGCTGTCTTGCTTTTTCGTTCTTTTTGTTTTTATCTTTGTGTTCGCCCGTGTCGTCACATTATGAAACCGCTGTAATATCTCATTTTTATCTCTCCTATAATACCTATTGTTTCGATTTGTTTTCTGTGATTGTATTATAGCATAATATAATGCGTTTGTCTAATTCCTGTTTTTTATCGTTGGTTATAAATTTTATTTATAGCTAACCCGTATTGTTTTGATGTCAGCGGAACGCAGTCAGCCTGTCGCCGGAACGCACGGGTTCGGCGTATCTTTCCCGCCGCGCCCGCTCCAGCAGATACCGCGAGATAAACCCCGAGAAATCCGAAACACATATAACTTCCTCGGCACTGAGCGCGGAAGCGCGCTCCCCTGCGGCATAGCGCGCCGCGTCCGCCCTGCGCCGCGCGGTGAGTTCGCCGAAGCGGATCCCCGCCGCCTGATACGATATCCTGCACAGCCGCGACAATTCCTGCGCGGAGGATACCCCGCAGAAATTCACCACCGCCGTCGGTGCCAGCAATTCCGCCGCAAAATCATCCGCGGCGCGCTCCTCCTCAAGCGAGTGCTCCCCGCAGCAAATATGCCCCAGAAGGCAGTGCGCCAGCTCGTGCGCGATGGTCCAGCGGCGGCGCGCCTCACCGCAGCAATTCTCGTTTATCGCGCAGACAAGGCTGCCGCCGTCGCGGAAGCTGTACCCGTGCCGACTTATTTCGTAAAGCTGTTCCATGGTCTTTTCGTAAATCTTCGCCACGGACGAATAGCTTACAAGCTTTATGCCGTAATGCTCCGCTATACGCTCCGTGTCCGTCGGCAGGGAGCATATCCCCGCCGCGTGAAGAACCTCCGCCGCGTTCATGCCGCCGCCCCCTTTCAGCCCTTGTAATCCGGCATATCCAGTATGCTGCCCGCGCCGCGGCGCTTTTTCATCTCTATCCTGTGCGGGGCGCCGCCCTTTCTCGCGGCGATGAGCACGGTGTCGTCCCCGGCCGCCCCGAATGCATTCGCGCATACGCGGCGGTACTCTATCTCGGTGCACATATCCACAAGTTCCTTTCCGTGGGCGTCCAGCGCGAGGTATTTGCTCATATGCCGCCGCTGCGGGGAGTCCTCCATGTCGAAATAGCCCTCGAAAATATCGTTCGGCTCGCACCCGAGCGCCCCGAAAAGCCTGTACATAACGTTTTCCTTAGGGTGCGACCTGCCGCTCTCGTAGTTCCCCACCGCGGACGCCGTTACGCCTATCCTTGCCGCAAGTTCCTCCTGCGTTAACCCCGCGCGCTCGCGCAGCTCCTTTATTTTCTGCCCTACCGCCATTGCTCTCATCTCCTCCGTAATACTTTGATATCTTCGCCAGCGCGCTCTTTCTTAAAAGAAATACCCGCCTTTCGCTCATAAACATTTTCATCGCGATGGTCTGCCACTCCATGCCCTGTATATAGTATCTGAACATCACCCCGCGCTCCTCGCCGTCCAGTATGCTCAGGTACACCAGCGCCGCGCGCTTGGCGTCGACGGTGCGGTCTATCTGGTCGTTAAGCTCCCGTTCATATTCTGCAAGCTTTGTCGCCAGCATTTCCGCGCGCTTTTGCGAGGAACTGCCGAGGTTCATTATTCTGTGCAGCCGCTCGACTTCCTCCACCATGGCGGTGACTTCAAGCTCATATTCCCGCGCCCTTTTCAGGCATTCAAGATGATCGGACATGACACCTCCTCCTTTCTGTTCATATTATTTTTATCTTATGAACAGATTATACCACAAGTTTCTTGTGTTTGTCAAGGGGTATTTTGCAGGAATATTGTGTCACGGAATAAATGTCCCCGCGACAGAGCAATTCTGCCGCGGGGTAGATGATATTTACTTCTTCGCGCTCTTAGCCGTGCTTACAAACGCCTTAACATACTCGGGATATTCCCACTTGAGCGTATCCCTGTGGATAAGCCCGAACTTTTCATTACCCGTGCCGTATGCATTGTTGTCCCAGAGGAAAACGGGTATTCCCTTGCTGCCGAAGCATTTCGGGAAATATTTCGCCCAGTTGATGCGTTGGTCGTTGTTGCCCTTGTTCGTCGCGCCGCACTCGCCGATGATAACGCCGATGCCCTTGGAAATGAACCTGTCGTACAGAGTATCCGCCATGGTGACAAGCTCGCTTGTGCTGTTTGCGCTGCTCGGGTTGAAGTTGTTCGTTGCGCCGCCGCCCGTGTTCATCGCGAAATTATAGGGCGAATATGCGTGCACGGAAACTATCAGCCTGTCATCGTCGGGAAGCTCAAAGCCGCTCAGCGCATAGAACGACGCCGCATAGGTCGGCACCATAAGGCAGCGCTTTTCGTTGTTTCCGCCTGTTGCACGGACAGTCTTTACGAAGTCCGCGTTCAGCTTGTTCACGTTATCCCTGCCCTCTGCGTCGCCGCCGTTCCATTCTACGTTCGTGCCGATCTTACGCGGCTCGTTCTGCCCCTCGAATATAAGGCGCTCGCCGTAGTCCCTGAAATTCTCCGCGATCTGCTTCCATATGCTTGTAAGTGCTTTCTTCGCCTTGGAATAGTTTGCGTCGGAGGGGAAATTGAAGTCCTCGTGGTGGGCGTTCAGGATAACATACATTCCGTTATCGTAGGCGTAGTCTACGACCTCCTGCACGCGCTCCATCCATGCCTCGTCGATGGTGTAATTGCTGCCGGAGCAGTGGTTGTACCATGTCGTGGGTATTCTCACGGCGTTGAAGCCTGCTTCCTTTACCGCGAGGATAAGTTCCTCTGTCGCCTTGGGATTGCCCCAGCTCGTTTCGCTGGAAAGGCCATTTCCGCCTGTTGCGTCGAGGGTGTTTCCGAGGTTCCAGCCCACGGTTATTTCCTTGCAGAGCTCCACAGGGGTGAGCCATGTTTCCTCCGCCGCGGGCTTGTCTGTTATATCGGGGGTGGTGGGAATATTCCCCGCGCCGCTTGCCGCGGTCATTACGGCGGTTATCACCGCGAGTATTTTAGATGCTATGCTCATTCTTCGTCGGCTCCTTTCATTATCGCCGCCATAAGGTCGGGATACTGCCATTCATTTGTGTATCTGTTTATAAGTCCGAAGGTCTCGCCGCCGTAGAACGACCCGTTATCCCAGAGGAAACAGGGAACGCCTATCTTGCTGAATGTGCTGAAGAAATACTCCGCCCAGTCGGCACGCGCCGCTTCGTTGTCCTTGTTCATCGCGCCGCACTCGCCTATGATGACCGCCGTGCCCTTGCTGATGAACAGCCTGTTCAGCGCTTCCGCGAGGGTATCTATATCGCGGACGCAGTTCTGCCTGTCGGCGCGCCAGTTGCTGGAACCGCCTATCTGAAGCGCGAAGCTGTACGGTATGTATGCGTGCACCGAAACGATGAGCCTGTTCGCGGGGTCATTCGGAAGCACCAGCGCGGACATCGCGGATTCTCCGGAGTTCGCCGCATACGGGCAAACCATAAGGAAGCGCTGCGCGTTGTTTCCGCCCGTTGCGCGGACAGTATCCACAAACACCTGATCCAGCTTGTTCACTACCTCTCTGCCCTCGTCGTTGCCGCCGCTCCATTCTTCGTCCGTGCCGACCCAGCGCGGCTCGTTCATGCCCTCGAAAATAAGCTTCTCGCTGTATCCCGCGAAGTTCTCCGCTATCTGCGTCCACGCGGTGGTCATTATCTCCGATGCTTTCTCGAAATTGTCCTCGTAGGGGTAATTCCAGTCCTCGTGGTGCATATTGAGGATAACGTACAGCCCCGCGTTGTAGGCGTAGTTTACTATCTCGGTAACGCGCGCCATCCACTCCGCGTCGATGTTGTAGTTTTCGTCCATGTGGTTGCCCCATGATGTGGGGATACGCACGGCATTGAAGCCCTCATCCTTTACCGCGAGGATAAGCTCCTCCGTTACCTTGGGATTGCCCCAGCTCGTTTCGCTGGTGAGGTTCACGCCGCCGGTCGCGTCGAGGGTGTTTCCGAGGTTCCAGCCCACGCGGATATCTGATGTGAACTCCAGCGGGGTAAGCTCGGTGTCGATGGCGTCATTCACGGATGATGTCCCCTGTGTATCGCCTGTCACGGCGTCGGAGCTTACGGCATCGCCCGCGCTCTCGGGTGTTTTCCCCGAGCAGCCCGCAAGCATCGCCGCACAGCAAACCGCCGACATAACAGCCGCCAGTATTCTTTTAAGTTTCATAATGTTCTCCTGTGTACGATTCCGCCGCCGAATGCGGCGGTTCAAAGCGCACCGCGCAATTATCACACTGCCGCGCGGCACTGCCTTTATTATACTATACCCGAGCGGATATGTCAACACAAAATGCCCTCCCGAAAAACGGGAGGGCACAAGGTCGTAAATTATCCGTTATCAGAAGCGGTATTCTTCAACAGTTGCCTCTACGATGGGGGAGAACTCTGCGCTCTTCTGAGCCCAGCTCTCGCCGCTGAATGCAACGCTGGTCAGAACCTCTGCGTAAGAGGACCAGAAGTCGGAGTTGAAGCCGAACGCATCCTCGGTCACGAATGTGAACTTGGTAGGATCGCACATCTCTCTCCAGAGATCGTACTCCTGCTCACCCCACTTGATGACCCATTTGCGCTTGCCCTCATACTTACCTGCCTGATAAGTAACGGGAGCGGGGTTAACGTGGTCCTCGCGAACCTGTGCGGAGATCTCTTCGTCTGTGTCGTATACTCTGAAGCAGTTGATGAACTCAACGGCGCCGCTGATGTTCTTTGCGCCCTTGGGTACGAGGAATCCGTAGGTGTCGTATGCCTGGTAGTAAGCGTCAGCTTCCTTATCCTTGGGGTACGGAACGAATGCGAAGTCAGAAACGGTATCAAAGATATCGTCGTCAACGCCCTGCTTGTTCTGAACCTGCTCGGTTGCCGCGGTGTATGTCCACTCGGGCTCCATGCCTAAGAAAAGGAGCTGGTCGCAGTGGTCAGCAAATACCTGCGGAGATACCCAGTCGCCCCATGCCTTTTCGTACTTGGAGCCGTAGGACAGACCGTCACGGTAGAGCTGCTCATAGAAGTTCATCGCTCTTGTAACATTGGCGTCGCCGATGTTGTTGAGGATGGTGCCGTCGTTCTTGGTGTCGATAAGGGTGGTGCCTGTTGTTGCAATGAGGGAGGTCAGGATCGTATCGGTTGCGTAGTAGCCTACGTTGCCGTCTGCCTTGTCAACGAACTCAAGCATCATGTTGCGCCATGCATCCCATGTCCACTCGCCGTTCTTGTACAGCTCGTACGGATCAGGCAGACCGTTCTCTTCGATGGTCTTCTTGGAGTAGTTGAGTGCAAAGGAAGTGGTTATTCTGTGGGGATAGTAGTAGTGCTTGCCCTTGTATGCATAGGATTCGATAACATCGGACATACCGCTCCAGAGTGCGGAATCCTTGTCGATGTAGCTGTCAAGCGGTTCAAAAAGGTTCTTGGATACGTTTCCGGGATAGAGGAAAACATCCTTTGTAACGAGGTCAGGGGACTCATCGGAGGAGATGAGCTGGCTAAGCTTTTCGAGGTATGCATCGCCGCTTGCGCAGGAGATGTACTGAATATCGCCGCCGTACTGCTCGCCCTTGAAGATAAGGCTCTGCTCAACACCCTTCTGATCCTCTTCTATCTTATAGAAGTTGAGGAAGGTTACTGTACCTGCGTGTCCGCTGGGGGTATATGTATCGGTGCCGACTTCCTTGATGTCCTTATCGGTTTCGGCATTCAGATCGGGGTCTGTGGTGGTGGAAGCCTGTGTGGTCGTGGTGTTCTGCGCGGGAGCATTGCCGCCGTTGTTGGAAACGGAGGGCTGTCCCTCATCTACGCAGGCGGTAAGACCCGCAACCATAGCCGCAGCAAGTGCGCAGGCAGCTATCCTCTTGAATGTTTTCATTTTTGTGTTTTTCCTCCTTAGAAAGACTACTGAAAGCGGATATCGAGATATCCTCGGAAAGGGGGCGCAAATTATGTTCGGGATAATTCGCACGTCCTTTTTGACATATATACGGCTGAAAGTATTTTTGGTGTCTTAATCAAAATATACAATGCACCCAGTATTCAATGTTATTATATTATCTTATTTCAACAAAAACAATTGACTTTTTTCCCATTTTATATTATAATAT
>CAVIFG010000038.1:10586-12367 GCA_963641955.1 Escherichia coli | reverse complement strand
ACTATTATAAGCTTAGGTGCCATAATATCCACCTCTGTTCGTTAATTTATAACTATATTATACCCGTTTTATATTCTTTCGTCAAGCATAAAGAACATCCGCGCCTTTGCGGCGCGGATATCTGTGTGTCTGATCAATATTCAACTACGCCTGCCTGGCGCTTGTGCCACGGCAGATAGGACAGCGGGTAAACGGGTACGTTGTTTACTCTTACCTCAAAATGCAGGTGGTTTCCGTATGCCTGACCGGTTGCGCCGACATCGGCTATCTGCTGGCCCTGCGTTACGGTTTCGCCGACGCTTACATGAAGCGCGCTGCAATGTCCGTATACGGTCTTTAAGCCGCTCGGGTGCTGTATCATGATACAATATCCATAGCCGTAATACCACTGCGAAAGCACTACCGTGCCCGAATCAGCTGCGTATATCGGCGTGCCGTACGGAGCCGCGATATCAACGCCGCTGTGGCCGTAATAACCGCCGTAGCCGTACATGGTTTCGCTTATCGCGCCGCCGTCCCAGCCGCCTACCGGCCAGTACATAAGCCCCGCCGCAACATTCTGCTGAACGCTTGCATTGGACGGGCGCTCCTTTGTGCCTATGGCGATTATCTCGTCCACGGGGTCCTTTACCGTTACCCTTGTAAGCACCTTTCTGCGCACCTCTACGCCGTTTACATAGGATACGTTTGCCGTTACGGTGTCAACGCCGTATTCGCCTTCCTGCATAATGACGGACGCGCCTGTGTAGCGGGTGCTGTCGTCGTAGTAGGTGGTTTCGTAATCGGTGTAAGCGTCGTAGGTTTCGAGCCTTGTCACCGCAACCGACAGGAAAGGCTCCTCCTGATTTATCAGGAACTTATCGCCTATGAATATGTTGGAATCCTCGGAGAAGCCGGGGTTCAGCGCCGCAAGCTCCGCATAGGTCATGTCGAGCTTGGAGCATATCCCGCTGGGGGAGTCGCCCTCCACCGCGGTGTAATACGCCGCGACCTTGTTCTTGGAGGTTATTCTGTTGATGATGGATTCTTCCGAAACAAAGCTTTCGGTAAGATACAGACCCGATTCAAATGTTATCGGAGTTTCAAATTCCACCGTTTCGTTTTCGCTGCCCGTGCGGTATACATCGAGCAGGCTTTCCAGCGTTTCCTCTACCTTTGTCTTGTCGGTGAGGCAGCCGTAGAACGAGCTTCCGATGTACATTCCGTAGCCCTGCTCTATCTGCGTATCAAGGGAAGCCAGCAGCTTATCCGCAAGCTGATACTGCGTGAGCGTCGAGCCGTAGCCGACGTTCTCTATCTCATACGCGGGGTCGAATGTAACGACCTCGGTGTTGCTGTCCATGTAATTGATACGCTGCTGAACGATCTTCTCCGCGGAGGTGAACACCGTTTCATCGCTTATGTACCCGACAAAATCACCATTGACCGTAAGCCGCAGGGCGTAGGTCATGGAATTTGCATAGCTTATAATATTAAAAAGGAATATGCAGCTTACGATAGGCAGCGCGTAATTACAGATAGTCACCGCGAGTCCGCGCTTGCCGAAGAGTATTCTTCCGAACACCCGAAGCCCCGCCTTTACACCGCCGCGTGCGCCGTTTTCCGCCGCCGCGTGCGATATCTCCTTGCCGCCCATTCTGAACGCCTTTGCGTATCTGATGAACGGCTGAGCGATAAATTCGGCATGGCGCTTAAAAAACCTGCCGAGCACCTTTCCAAGCTTAACGAAAAGTCCGCCCAGCATCTGAAGAAAGCGTATCAGCAGACCGCCGACAAACCCC
>CAVIFG010000038.1:10052-10576 GCA_963641955.1 Escherichia coli | reverse complement strand
GAAAAAGCTGCCGCCGTTGTTCTTATATATAATATCCTTTAAGGATATAGGATCTGTTCCGGAAACCATAAATTCTCCCGTCATTTTAATGCGGCAGGGGCGCGCCGTGCGCCGAACAAAGTTCGTATCCTGCCATAGTTATATTGATATGTGTTTTACGCACCCTAATAGTATAACACAAATATAAGGTCTTTGCAACATTTTGTAACCGTTTTGTAATATTTAAGCGAAAATTTTCATATAACTAACACAAAAAACGCAGTTGAATATTGTAAATTATAACGACATATCGGGTCTTTCGATATAGTCTATGCTGTTCATATCATATACTGAAATACGGATATCAACGTCGCTTTCGTTACCGTCGGCGTCGGTGACTCTGCCCTGCTCGGTGAATTCGACGATATAGCCGTCGCTGTTTATGCGGTAAACGGCGGTGAGGGACGAAAAACTGCTTACATTATCAAGTATCGCGACGGAATTTTTGTTGAGTCTGTCCGCGTTATACTGATATGTTACGACCG
>CAVIFG010000038.1:0-10042 GCA_963641955.1 Escherichia coli | reverse complement strand
TAGGGATAGCGGTAGGAGCGGTCGTAGACGTTATATACATACCCCTCGTCGGACGGGCCTATTACCGTCCAGTTTTCGGCGTCCTCGGTCTTATAGAAAAACTCCGCGCCGTCGCTGTACGCCATGTTTGCACCGTCGGAATACACGAACTCCATCTCGTCCTTTTTGTTTATCCTGAACGAAAATTCCATAAGCTGCGTGCCGGTGGACATATCCTCCATAACGACCCGCGCGCTGTCCAGCGTTTCATATTTATCCTTTGCGGATTTTACCTCGTCATAACCCAGCGGAGCCGCCGAGCATCCCGAGAGCAGGAGCAGTGCGGCAATAACAGTGACAAACAACGCTTTCATAAAACATCTCCGTAAATACAAGAAAGGCAGAAAACAGCCGAAGCCGATTTCTGCCCGAAAATTCAGTTACCTGCGCGGCAGTATGATCTCAACGGATATCCGCCGTCTTTGTGCGCCGTCGCGAAATTATTCAGCGAAGCCGCTCTCTACCAGCTTTACAAGGCCGTCAACAGCCAGCTGCTCGTCGGAGCCGTCAGCGATGATGCGGATCTTTGCGCCGCCTACGATACCGAGGGAGAGGATGCCGAGAAGGGACTTTGCGTTAACTCTGCGCTCTTCCTTCTCAACCCAGATGGAAGACTTGTACTCGTTAGCCTTCTGGATAAAGAATGTAGCGGGTCTTGCGTGTAAACCTACCTGGTTTTTAACTTCAATGTCTTTCATGCACATAGTTCATAACCTCCATTATACTTAATGCTTTGCTCTCTGAAACAAGACTGCCTTTCGGCAAGGTGCGCTTTCGGGCGCCCGCCCGAGATGTGCGTCTTTTCTTTTGCTTAACACAATATACCGTTTTTCTTTTATATTTATCTGCGAGAGTAAACAGCGTGTTTTGTTTATCTCTTGATATTAGTATATCCAAAATCGACCTATCCGTCAACCGCAAAATCAAAATTTATCGCTTTCGGGGCTTATTTTCTGCTTATTCACAAAAATAATTACAAAGGAAGGGTGTTGAAACTGTGCACTTTTCACAACAAGTTTTCAACATGAATATATGTCTGAACTTTTATTTACGACATTTGTTTCTCATTCAATTCTTCATCGTTCAAAAACGGCGCAGATTTGTCATAAATGAGCATTATTTTTGTGTGGCGGCATATACGCAAGAAAAGCCGCGCGCCGAACGGCACGCGGCCCATTTGTTATCAGCTGAGATACCCGTTGACTATCCTTACCATCATATCATTCAGCTTCTCGACATTATACGCGCCGACCGTCGGCTCGATATGCCCGTTACCGACGCCGCTGTCGTCCGTGAGGAACGTGTATGTTCCGCCGGTGACGAACGACATGGTTCTTAAAAGATACTCCGTGGACTTATCCACGCCGCTGGACGCTATCGGGATGATGCGTATGCCCATCTCCGCCGCCTGCTCGGTGTATTTGCGCACGCTGTCAACTATCTGAACGTCCTCGCTGTGGGGAGGTGCGTCCAGCACAAGGAACATTATCTTAACGGAATCCTCGTCCCAGTCGTGGTTATTTACCGCGCTGTTGAGCGCCGTGTGTACCGCCTCGGGGTAATCTCCGCCGCCGTCCGCACGCTGTTCCCCTATGGCGCCCGCCGCCGCATTTATGTCCTCTGTGAAGGGATATTCGCGCACGACATACTCATCGCCCTCATCGCGGTAGAAGTTAACGCTAAGTCGGATATCCGTGTTTGCATTGTCCTTCTGTATCTTTGTTATGATGTCCGAAAGCTCCGCCTGAAGATAGCGCAGTTCGTCGGACATTGAGCCCGTTGTATCACACATTATCATAAAATCAAGCTTGTTAAGCTTCTGCGCCGCGCCGTCAAGCTCCACCTCCGCGGAACCGTCCCCGGATATGCTGCCTGCCGTTTTGGTTTCGCCGTTATATTCCACGGTGATATCGCCGCTGTCCGCCGCGTAGAAAACATACGCCCTGCCCTTGTTGTCCGTCACCGCCGAGGTGCCGTTTGCGCAGGAAACCTTTGCGCCCTCAACGGGTGTGCCGCCCGAGGTAACGCTCACCGCCGCGCGGTTTTCGTAATTCACGCGCCATACTCCGCGGTACAGCTCCCAGTCATCGTGGGTGGAGTAAAGCGCTTTCCAGTCCGCCCAGTGGTCGTTGTCGCGCCATTCGCCGCCGGTAAGAAGTCCCGCGGAGGGCTGATAGTCATAATAATCATCCCGCGGCTCCTCCCATGGGTCCCAAGGGTCAACGGGGCAGGCGATGTCACCGCCGACGTAATCCGCGTCGGCTTCATATGCGATATCCTCCGCAATTTCCGCTCCATCGAAAAATCCGTCTGCGGCAACCGAATCATCCGTGTACGCGCCGCTTCCCACGCCGCCTATGTCCGTGGGGGAATATACTTCGGATTTTTCATCGGATGGTGCTGTGTCAACGGGCTTTGCGGCAGGCTCAGTTGATTCTGCCTTGGTCGAGGAGGGCTTTGTTGAAGAGGGTTTTGTAGACGCGGTTGCCGCCGAGGATACAGCGCCGTCGGATACAGCAGGCTTTTCCGCCGATGTGCTGCCCGTATCCTCCGCGGAGGGCGAAGCATCATCCGCGGTGGTATCGCCCGAGCTGTCCGCGGATGTTCCCACAGAAGAAGCAGGCGTGCCGTGGTCGGCAGCGGAACCGCCGCCTATGCCCGCTCCTCCACCTGATAATTCTCCTGCTGCCACGGTCGGCGCGTGATCCATATCCGCACCGGGGAAGCCGCCGTTAACGCCGGACGATGCGCACCCTGCCGCCGATAATATAAATAAAGATGCTGCGAGGACAGATAGATATTTTTTCATGATGTTACTCCTTTGCAGTATATTTTGTTTGCCCTTTTGATTATAATACCATATTAAAAATAAAAAGGTTGCATCTTTTGAAAATTTTTATTTTTAATTGTTCCTGTGATCACAACGCCTTATATATAATAATGTAGCAGCTGCCCCGATATGCAGGCGGTTTTGTTTTCCAACAGTACAATATGACTTTATAAACCGAGTAAAAAATGACATCACATTTTAATTTTTAAGTAAATATCGCTGCAAAGCTCCGTTATTTTTAAGTAATTCTATACTAAAAATCGCGTGTAGATTTAGCAAAATAGACTATTGAAATATACGATGATATTTGTTATACTTAAATCATAAGGTCGCCTGTGTGCGGACTGCACGCGGGCGGGAATAACAAAAATAATTTTCAGAGAGGTAACATCATGAGCTTAGAAATCTTCGGACAGAGCATCCCCAATATGCCCTGGCAGGATCGTCCCGAGGGCTGCAAGGACGTAGTTTGGCGCTACAACGCTAACCCCATCATCCCCCGCGATCTGCTGCCCACCAGCAACTCCATCTTCAACTCCGCAGTAGTTCCCTTCGAGAGCGACAAGGGTCACTTCGCAGGCGTTTTCCGTGTTGACGACAAGGAAAGAAACATGGCTATCCACGCAGGTTTCTCCGAGGACGGCATCCACTGGAACATCAACCCCGAGAAGGTAGAGTGGATCAACGACGATCCCGCTGCTAAGGAAGCTAACCCCTGGCAGTACGGCTACGATCCCCGCTGCGTATGGATCGAGGACAGATTCTGGATTACATGGTGCAACGCATACGGCTGGAAGCCCACCATCGGTATCGGCTGGACAAAGGACTTCAAGGAATTCCACCAGATGGAGAATGCGTTCCTGCCCTTCAACAGAAACGGCGTTCTGTTCCCCCGCAAGATCAACGGCGAGTATGTAATGTTCTCCCGTCCTTCCGACTCCGGTCACACTCCTTTCGGTGATATGTACCTGTCCCACTCCAAGGATATGACATACTGGGGCAAGCACAGACACGTTATGGCTCCCGACAGAGGCTGGGAATCCAAGAAGATCGGCGCAGGTCCCATCCCGATCGAAACAAGCGAAGGCTGGCTGGTATTCTACCACGGCGTTCTCGAGAGCTGCAACGGCTTCGTATACAGCTTCGGCGCTTGCATTCTCGACAAGGATCAGCCCTGGAAGGTTAAGTACCGCTGCCGCGAGTACCTCATCAACCCCCGCGAGATCTACGAAACAGTCGGCGATGTACAGAATGTTACATTCCCCTGCGCAGCTCTCTGCGACAAGGATACAGGCCGCATCGCGATCTACTACGGCTGCGCTGATACCTGCGTAAGCATGGCATTCTGCTACGCTGAAGAGGTTGTTGAGTACGTTAAGGCTCACTCCAACAAGTATTTCTAATTAGTTAGAATAACATCGTCCCCCCTCGTACGAGGGGGGATTTTTTATGCGGATACAAAAATGCGGCGCTCATTCCGAGCGCCGCTGTCATTATGTTACTTTACTCAAACAGAAGCCGAGCCGTTGTCGAAGAACTCATACATATCATATGAGCCGTCATCGTAAGTCTTAACGAAAGCCACGGAAAGGTCGCTGACATCATTCGAGGGAACGAACAGCACCGTGCCCGATACGCTCTCGCCTGCGCCGAGCGTAACTTCCTCGGGGAAATATCCGCCCGCTGTAAAGCCGTTTTCCTCCGTTGCCTCCACGGAATAATCAAGATAATCATCGCTGCCGAGCACAAAGAAATTCGTTGCGTAAACCGTGAGGTCATCGTTCGTTGTGTTCTTCAGCGTGAAATCCGCCGCGAGGAACGAATAGCCATCATCGGGGGTGTAGCCCTCTACCGAAGCGGGGGATGTAAGGCTGTTAAGCGTCAGGTCGAAATTCGGCGTGTTAAGCGTGTCGCCGACATTGCCGCTGAGGTAGCTGTCGGAAAACGCTATATCGTTCTCATAAAAAGACGGATTTCCGAGGTTAACCTGATATGTACTGCCCTCAAATTCATCCTCGTATACCTCGAGATACTCAAGCTTTATATCCATTGCGTCCTTGGGTACGGCAAAATACAGCCATCCCGAGAACCTTGAATTGTTGCCTGTGGTCGTAAGCTCGAACGAATCGGGATAATCGGTGAAGCCGTAGGAATTATCCTCGCCCTCCATTGAATACGGAGTGTCCATGCCGTCGTCGCCGTCTGCCCAGCGGATAACGAAATCCGCCGTACCCATGGGAATGACCTTGTCCGAAATATTCCTTACGCTGACGCTTACCGCGAGGTAATCAAACCCATCATCCGGAAGATATCCCGCCAGCGTCGAAAGCCTTACCGCCTTGTCAACGGTCAGGGCGAAGAACGTATTCCTCTGCTCCTCGCCTATTTCCGCAGTGAAGTTCTTTCCGTAGTCGCGGCCGTCCGCCTCGACGAACTTCTGAACATCGCTCAGCACGCCGCCGCTGCCCGTGCTTGCGGTCTTGCCGGAGCAGCCCGCCGCCATCATTACAGCCGCGCACAGTACCGCCGCCGCAGATACTTTTTTAAACATAAATATTCTCCTTTTTTGCGGAACATAAATGCGCCGCACTTCGCGCCGTTCCGTTTTTATGTTATGCCGCACAGGATCAAAACATCCCATGCGGGCAAAAGAACAGAAAAAGCCGCGCCGAATCAAAAGCGGCGCGGCTCATCGTTACTTTTTCTCGTTAGCCTTTGCAGCTCTTTCTGCGTTCTCCATCGCGAGAATATTCATCTCAAACGGGGTGAATACGCGCGCCAGCGGCGAACGGGGGTTAAGCACGCAGGGCTTGCCCTTAATGGACTGGAAGAACTTTACCGTGTTGAGCTTCATGACATTGAAAGTCTTGTGCTCGGGGGTGACAAGTATGCTAAGTCTGTTGGGGGATGTGAAGAACGGGATTATCTGGTGTCCTTCCTTGTCGCTCATCATAAGGATATTGAGGAGCTTTCCGCCCTCTGCGTCGGTTCTGTCGGAAACCTGCGCAACAACGAAAACATCCGCCGCCATCAGATCGGGCAGAAGCTTTGTCCACTTGGTCTTGGTCTTATCCTGATTTGCCTCGAGGATACGCTGCTCAAGAGCAGCGTTAAAGGTTTTCATCTCTTCGGGGGTGAGAGGTGCGTTTGCCATAATCTAACTGCCTTTCTGTTATCTTGTTTTCTCTGCGTTTTCCTTGATTATCCTTGCGATAACTTCCTCAAGCGCAACCGCGCCGAGGTCGCCTTCCTTGCGGGAGCGCAGCGCAACGGTGTTATCCTCAACTTCCTTATCGCCGATGATGAAGAAATACGGGATCTTCTCAAGCTGCGCCTGGCGGATCTTGTAGCCGATCTTCTCGTTTCTGTTGTCGACGGAGGTGCGGATGCCCATGCCCTCCAGTCTTGCGGAGATGGCTTCGCTGTATTCCTTTGCACGGTCGGTGATGGGGAGGATCCTTACCTGCTCGGGGCTCATCCACAGAGGAAGCGCACCTGCGTACTTCTCGATGAGGTATGCAAGTGTTCTCTCGTAGCAGCCAAGGCTGGTGCGGTGGATGATATAGGGGTTCTTCTTTGTGCCGTCGACATCGACATATTCCATGCCGAAGCGCTGCGCAAGAAGCATATCTATCTGGATGGTTACGATGGTGTCTTCCTTGCCGAAAACGTTCTTGTACTGGATATCAAGCTTAGGGCCATAGAATGCAGCTTCGTCGATACCGATGGTGTAGTTTACGCCGAGGTCATCGAGAATTGTCTTCATGGTAGCCTGCGCTGTTTCCCACTGCTCCGCGGTGCCCTCGTACTTGTTCTTGGGGTTAGCGGGATCCCACTGCGAGAAGCGGAACGTGCAGTCCTCAAGCATTCCGACGGTTTCGAGGCAGTATTTAGCAAGCTCGAGGCAGCCCTTGAATTCCTCTTCCAGCTGCTCGGGGCGGAGGATGAGGTGACCCTCGGAGATCGTAAACTGGCGCACGCGGATAAGTCCGTGCATTTCGCCGCTGTCCTCGTTGCGGAACAGGGTGGATGTTTCGCCAAGGCGCATGGGCAGGTCACGGTAGCTGCGCTGTCTGTTCAGGAATACCTGATACTGGAACGGGCAGGTCATCGGGCGGAGGGCGAAGCACTCCTTGGTTTCATCATTCGGATCGCCGAGGACAAACATACCGTCAAGGTAGTGATCCCAGTGGCCGGAAATTTTATAAAGCTCGCGCTTTGCCATGAACGGAGTTTTTGTCAGCAGGTAGCCGCGCTTGTACTCCTCGTCCTCTACCCAGCGCTGAAGAAGCTGGATAACGCGCGCGCCCTTGGGCAGAAGTATCGGCAGACCCTGACCGATAACATCAACGGTGGTGAAATACTCCAGCTCTCTGCCGAGCTTGTTGTGGTCGCGCTTCTTTGCGTCCTCGAGGGCTTCAAGGTGCGCGTTGAGGGCGTCCTTGGAGGGGAATGCCGTGCCGTAAATACGGGTCAGCATCTTGTTCTTTTCGCTTCCACGCCAGTATGCGCCGGTTACGGAGGTAAGCTTGAATGCCTTTACGGGGGATGTGGACATCAGGTGCGGGCCTGCGCAGAGGTCTGTGAAATCGCCCTGCTTGTAGAACATGATGGGCTCGCCCTTGTCTGCGTGCTCCTTGCAGAGCTCAACCTTATAAGGCTCGCCCTGCTCCTCAAGGTACTTTATAGCTTCATCGGGGGACATCGTGAACTGCTCGAGTCTGATGCTCTCCTTAACGATCTTCTTCATCTCAGCCTCAAGCTTGGTGAGTGTTTCCGCGGTGAAGGGCTCGTCGGTGTCGAAATCATAATAGAAGCCGTTTTCGATCGCGGGGCCTATCGCAAGCTTTGTGGCGGGGAAAAGGCGCTTTACTGCCTGCGCGAGGATGTGCGAGGCGGTGTGGTTGAATGCTCTCTGTCCCTGCTCGGTTTCAAATGTGAGGAACTTTACGGTGCAGCCGTCGGTGAGCTGCGTTCTGAGGTCGCAGACCTTTCCGTCGATCTCTGCTGCACAAGCGGTCTTTGCCGCGCCGAGCTCTCTTGCCGCGTCGAATGCGGACAGAGGAGCCTCAAACTCCTTAACTTCGCCGTTTTCCAGATTTACCTTAATCATATTGAACTTCCTTTCCTTGCAGAGCCCAACAAAAGCCCTGCCGTTCATTTTGAGATCACAGTTTTGGCTGTGTCAAATTATATTGTACTACTGTTTTCGCGTTTTGTCAAGGGAAAACGTCCGTCTGCGCCGCCTTTGCAGGGACATTTTGAGTATATTTTTCCTGCGCGCACTGTTCTGTATAAATTTCACAAAAAAATTCGTGCAGTATCACCAACAAAAAAGTCTTGACTTAGAGCACACTCCAAGTGCTATAATATCCTCACAAAATACATAAGGAGGAAACAAACATGGCAAAACAGACAGCAGGAAGAGATCAGCTCGGGGAATTTGCCCCGAAGTTCGCGGAGCTTAACGACGACGTGCTTTTCGGCGAGGTATGGTCGCGGGAGGACAAGCTTTCCGTAAAGAACCGCTGCATGATAACCGTTGCGGGGCTTATGGGCAAGGGAATACTTGACAGCTCGCTGAAATACCACCTCATGAACGCCCGCAAGAACGGCGTGACCAAGACAGAAATGGCGGAGATAATTACACATCTCGCGTTCTACTGCGGCTGGCCGAACGCATGGGCGGTGTTCAACATGGCAAAGGAAGTCTACGCCGACGATAACTCCCCCGAGGAGCACGGCGGGATGTTCGGCATGGGCAAGCCCAACGACGCCTACGCAAAGTATTTCATCGGCAATTCCTACCTCAATACCCTCACAACACCCGGCGCTTCGGCGGTGTTCATCGCGAACGTTACTTTCGAGCCGCGCTGCCGCAACAACTGGCACGTTCACCACGCGACAAACGGCGGCGGTCAGATACTCATCTGCGTCGACGGCGAGGGCTGGTATCAGGAAGAGGGCAAGCCCGCGCAGAGCCTTAAAGCAGGCGATGTTGTGGTAATTCCCGCAAACGTAAAGCACTGGCACGGTGCAAAGAAGGACTGCTGGTTCAGCCATCTTGCAGTTGAAGTGCCCGGCGAAAACACCTCCAACGAATGGCTCGAAGCCGTTTCCGACGAAGAATACGACAAGCTGTGATCTCGGCGCAGGTTTATTTTTAACGGCGTAAATACAAAAAAATCCCCGCGGATACGCTCCGCGGGGAAATACTTTTAAATCGTAGTGTCCGAAATAAAAGCGCAATATTTTAAAGGAGAAGAATCAATCACAGAAGAATTGAAAGCTAATTGAAATATCACTGATAATCAGCGATGTCGATCCATGTCAGGAGAAGCTCGCGCTCCTCGGGACGCTTGAACTTGAGCTGTGCCGCAGCAACGATGGGCAGCCATTCCTGTACATACTTAACAGCGGTGCCTGTCTTTGCGCAGTACATCTTGAGGTACTTCTCTGCCCATTCGGTGTGGTGGTCAAGGCAGAATGTAAGGTAAGTCTTGGCGATATCCGCAGAAGCGTTGCCCTGCTTTGCCTTGAGCCAGTCTACGATGAATACGCCCTCGTCGTTGATGATGATATTCTCGGGGCAGAAATCTCCGTGGCAGAGCTTAACGTGCTTCGGCATAGCCTCAAGGCGGGTAAGAAGCTCATACTTCTTAACGTCGTCGATCATGTCAAGGCTCTCGATGGAGCGCTTGAGATAATCCTTCAGCTTGCTTATCTTTGCGGAACGCAGATTGTTTATCTCGATCTGGAGATCAACCATCTGTGCGAGATAATCATCGACCTTCTTGGGGTTCTCGTCCATAAGCTGCTTCATGGTCTTGCCCTTGATGTGCTTATATACGATCGCCCACTTGCCGTCTACCTTGGTTATCTCTTCAAACGCGGGAATGCGGGCAAAGCCTGTTTCCTCCACGCGTGTATGTGTCAGTGCTTCATAAAGAACAACACTCTTGGGTTCGTTCGGGTCCTTAAAAACCTTTACGCACTTGTCGCCGCATTCAAAAACCTGAACCTTTTCGCTCTCGGATATCATATTCTTCAGTTCCATAATAAAATGTCCTTTCGTGTATGTATCCACCCGCCAGAGCGGGCGGTGATTTTTTGTTTTGGGGGATTTTTCTTACTGATGTCATTATAGCACTTTTCATATATCTTGTAAAGACC
>CAVIFG010000037.1:9827-12408 GCA_963641955.1 Escherichia coli | reverse complement strand
ATAATAAAATGAATGCTTTTGTCTGCGGCGGTATAAGCACGGTGCAGCGGCATTTTGGGGCATGGTAAACAAAAAAGGAAGAGGTATTTTATGAGAAAATTTATATCATTTCTTGCATCCTCTGCGGTGCTGGCGTCGTCGTTTATGGCGTTTTCCGCCGTTGCATGGGCGGATGAAACGGAAAGCAAGGGCGTTGTTATCCTGCATACGAACGATGTTCACTGCGGATTTGCGGCGGACGACTACACCTATGGTGTGGCTGACCTTGCGGCTTATAAAGCACATCTGGAAAGCGAGGGTTACGATGTTATCCTTGTTGACGCGGGTGATTTTGTTCAGGGCGGAGTTGTCGGCACGCTGTCCGACGGCGAATATCCCATGGAGATAATGAACGCGCTGGGATACGACGTTGCCGTCCCGGGAAACCATGAGTTCGATTATGGCATGGATACATTTTTTAAGCTGACAGGCGAGGCTGAATTTCCGTATCTTTCCGTTAATTTCACCGACCTGCGCACGGATGAAAAGCCGCTTCAGGCATATACCGTCATTGAAGCGGAGCAGATGAAAATAGCGTTCGTCGGCATAACCACCCCAGAAACCCCGACATCCAGCAGACCGTCTAATTTTCAGGACGAGGACGGAAACTACATATACGGCTTCATGGGCGGAGATGACGGCACAGCGCTTTACGATGCTGTTCAGAATGCCGTTGATGCGGCATATGAGAGCGGCGCGGATTATGTGTTTGCGATAGGCCACATGGGCGATTATGTTTACGACGAAAGATGGAGCTCCATGGCGGTGATAGAGCACGTTAGTGGTTTGAGCGGCTTTATCGACGGACACTCCCACAGCGTCCTTGAGGAGTCGGTTAAGGATAAGGATGAGCGTGATGTCCCGCTTGCGTCCACGGGCACAAAGCTTGAGAACATCGGGCAGATAACTGTTTCCGACGGCAAAGTGTCGTGCAGTCTTATTGAAAAGGGCGCCTACACCGTATCCGATGATGAAAATTCCGCGGAATACAAGGCATATAACGAAATGGCGGACTTCCTTGCGGGCATAAACGAGCAGTACGATGAACTTGCGGGGACAGTTGTTGCCAAGACCGACGTTGAACTCACTGTAAACGAACCCGACACGGGCGAGCGTGCGGTCAGAAATGCCGAAACCAACCTCGGCGACCTCTGCGCAGACGCCTACCGCGCAAAGACAGGCGCCGACATCGGACTGATAAACGGCGGCGGAGTTCGCGCAAATATCTCCGCTGGGGAAATAACCTACGGAAATATCATTGACGTTCAGCCGTTCGGAAATTCGCTCTGCGTTGTGGAAGCGACGGGTCAGCAGATACTCGACTGCCTTGAAATGGGCGCGGTTCACACCCCCGAGGAAAACGGCGGATTCATGCAGGTTTCGGGCGTTACATACACCGTGAACACATATATCCCGTCCTCCGTGGCCACAGATGAAAATGGAAACTTTACGGGGGTCGACGGCGAGTACCGCGTTAAGAATGTGATGGTGAACGGCGAACCCATCGACCTTGAAAAAACGTACACCGTTGCATCTCATAACTATCTTCTGCTGAACGGCGGCGACGGTATGTCCATGTTTAAGGACTGCAATGTTGTTGCAAAGGAGATAACGCTTGATAATCAGGCGCTTATCGACTATATCACCGAGGATCTCGGCGGCACCGTCGGGGAGGAATACTCAGACCCGCGTGGCGATGGCAGGATAGAAATAGTATCCGAAGCTCCCTCGGAAAACGGCAGCAAGGATTCTCCCGATACAGGCGCAGGCTCTGTCGCTGTGTTTGTTTCCGTTGTGGGACTGTCCGCGGCAATTATGGCGGCTTCCCGAAAGAGAAAGTAATATTACAGTATTCAGCCGCAGGCGGATTTAATGTCCGCCTGCAATTTTTATACGGATTTTCTGGCATTATCCGGATATGGATTGTTCCGCGTCATAGTCTTTTATATGGACGAGTATAATATGTTATCGGCATGATATTCTGAATACATTCAAAATGTTTGACAAGGTTAACTTATTGTGATATAATAACTTTTGCAAATGCACAGAAACATTACAGAAAAGACATCTGAGGTGACATATAAATGACGATGGATCAGCTCTCCCCGGGGCAGAGCGCATATATAACCAAAGTAGAGGGCGAGGGTGCTCTGCGGCACCATCTCCTTGACATGGGGCTGACCCCAAAGACGGAGATAACGCTGCAAAAAACGGCGCCCATGGGCGACCCGGTTCAGATAAAGCTGCGCGGATATGAGTTAACGCTGCGGCTGGACGATGCAAAGAAGATACTGATTGACGATGTACATATAAAATCTCCCGAAAAAATTTCGGTACGGGCGGACAGAAGCTGTCAGATAGCGCATCCACGCGTCGGCGAATATGGGCAGAAAGTATACCGCACCGTCCGCGTCGGGAGCGCCGATAAGGATGAGAAGCTTACCTTTGCCCTTGCGGGAAATCAGAACTGCGGAAAGACCACGCTGTTCAATCAGCTGACCGGCTCAAACCAGCATGTAGGCAACTTCCCCGGGGTCACCGT
>CAVIFG010000037.1:2670-9817 GCA_963641955.1 Escherichia coli | reverse complement strand
GGACGGCGCCATGCGCTCTCATCCCGAAGCGACCGTCACCGATCTTCCGGGAATATATTCGCTGTCGCCATATTCAAACGAGGAGATAGTAACACGGGATTTCCTGATGAATTCGCACCCTAGCGCGATAATAAATATAGTTGACGCGTCGAACATCGAGCGCAATCTCTACCTTACAATGCAGCTTATGGAGCTTGGCATTCCGATGGTGCTTGCGCTGAATATGATGGACGAGGTGCGGGCAAACGGCGGCTCGGTGCGCATAAACGAGCTTGAAGAAACACTGGGAATACCCGTCGTGCCTATTTCCGCGGCGAAAAACGAGGGTATCGACGAGCTTATCGACCATGCGCTGCACGTTGCGCAGTTCCATGAAGTGCCCGGCAGGATGGATTTCTGCAAGGAAAGCAGCGACCCGCATGATCCCGTGGGAGCTATGCACCGCTGTATCCACGCTTCCGCGCTGCTGCTTGAGCCTGACATACGCGCGGCGGGTCTGCCCGTAAGGTTTGCCGTTACAAAGCTGGTAGAAAAGGACCCGCTTATCCGCGAAAAACTCACCATTCCCGAGGAAAAGCAGGACGCGTTCGAACACCTAGTTTCCATCATGGAAACCGAAACTGGGCTTGACCGCGAGGCAGCCATGGCGGACATGCGCTTCAGCTTTCTTGAGGAATTATGCAGCAAGACGGTAGTCCGCCCGAACGAGAGCAGGGAACACAAGCGCTCAGTTGCAATAGACAGGATACTCACGGGAAAATACACCGCGATACCATGTTTTATCGGCATAATGGCGCTGGTTTTCGTGATGACGTTCAGCGTTATCGGCGCGGCGCTTTCGGGGCTGATGGATATCGGCGTGAGCTGGGTCATCTCGGGAATAGACAGCCTGCTCACCGTGCTGGAGGTCAATTCTGTTGTGAAATCGCTGGTAGTGGACGGAGTATGCGCGGGCATAGGAAGCGTAATAAGCTTTTTGCCCACCATTGTTACGCTGTTCTTTTTCCTTTCCATCCTTGAAGATACGGGGTATATGTCCCGAGTTGCGTTCATCATGGACAGGCCGCTGAGAAAGCTCGGGCTTTCGGGGCGAAGCTTTGTGCCAATGCTTATCGGATTCGGATGCTCCGTCCCCGCGATAATGGCGACCCGCACGCTTTCCAGCGAGCGCGACCGCCGCATGACCATCCTGCTCATTCCGTTTATGAGCTGCTCCGCGAAGCTTCCGATATACACTATGATGGTGAGCGCATTTTTTCCGCGGAAATATCAGGCGCTTGTAATGATAGGGCTGTATCTTTTCGGAATTATCTGCGGGATGATATATGCGCTTATACTCAAGACCACAAGATTTCGCGGCAAGGCAGTGCCGTTTGTGATGGAGCTGCCGAATTACCGCCTGCCGAGCGCAAAGAGCGTCGGGCAGCTTATATGGGAAAAGGCAAAGGGCTTTGTGCAGAAAGCGTTCACGGTAATATTTGCGGCATCAATGATAATATGGTTCCTGCAGACGTTTGACGCGCAGCTCAATGTTGTCGCTTCCCCCGAGGGCAGCCTGCTTGCCGTTGTAGGCGGATTTGTCGCGCCGATATTCGCTCCGCTGGGATTTGGCGACTGGCGCGCTTCCACGGCGCTGATAACAGGCTTCACCGCAAAGGAGAGCGTAGTTTCCACGCTGACGCTGCTTCTCGGCGGCGACAAGGCGGCGCTTCAGACGCTGTTCACGCCGTTCAGCGCAGTGGTGTTCCTTGTGTTCACGCTGCTGTATACCCCCTGTGTTGCCGCCATTGCGACGGTAAAGCGCGAGCTTGGCGGCAGGGCGGCGGCTCTTACGGCACTGGTACAGTGCGTTATAGCATGGCTGGCGGCGTTCGCGGTGCATGGTGTGGGCGTGCTGTTCGGGTTGACGTAACGGGAGGATAATATGAACCTTGCAAGTATACTGATTGTCGCCGCGCTGGCGGCGGGATTTGTTTCCGCTCTGCGGCATATGCGGAAAAGCGGCTGCTGTTCCGACTGCAAAAGCTGTCAGATGAAATGCGGCAGAAAATAACATATCAAATACCGCCTGTTCGCTAAACGGGCGGTATTTATCTTTGTGCGCTATTGAATTTTTGCGGAAAGCGTGGTATAATTAATTAACATCATTTTTTATACCCGAAAGGAATTATCATGAATATAAGCACAGAAAACAACAAACTTACCGCAGCATTCGGCGGGGCAAGGCTTATCGTCGAGCCGTGGGGCGAAAGCTCCGTCCGCGTGAGAATGTACCCCGCGCTTTCCGAGATGGAGGAGTGCGAGCGGCTCAGCAGCTCGCCGTATTACAGCGCGCTCACCGAACCTGTTTCGCACAGCTGCACGATAACAAGCAAGACCGTTGACACCACCGACCCGTGGTACAAGGGAGATGAGTACAAGCAGTACCATCAGAGCGGCACGGACTACTACCTCACCAACGGAAAGCTCACCGTAAAGCTTGACAACGAGGGCAGATTAAGTTTCCTCAACAGCAGCGGGAAAGTGCTCACCGAGGAATACTGGCGCAACAGAAACCGTATCAACCGCTACTGCGTCCCGCTCCGCGTGGACGGCAGAGAGATAAGACCGAAGCAGGGCGGCACCGATTACGAAGTCACCGCGCGTTTTGAAGCGTATGACGACGAAAAGATATTCGGCATGGGTCAGTATCAGGACAGCCATCTGAACAAAAAGGGCTGCGTGCTTGAGCTGTGCCACCGCAACTCGCAGGCGAGCGTGCCGTTTTACATTTCCAGCCGGGGATACGGCTTCCTGTGGAATAACCCCGCGGTGGGCACCGCTTCTTTCGGCATGAACAAGACGGAATGGCACGCGATATCCGCGAAGTATCTTGATTATTTCATCACCGCAGGCGATACCCCTGCCGAAATAACCGAGCACTACACCGCCGCCGCAGGCAGGGCGCCGCGTATGCCCGAGTACGGCCTTGGCTACTGGCAGTGCAAGCTGCGCTACCGCACGCAGGACGAGCTGCTGAATGTAGCGCGGGAGCACAAGCGCCGCGGGCTTCCGATGGATGCAATCGTTGTGGATTTCTTCCACTGGACAAGGCAGGGCGATTTCAAGTTTGAGCCCCGCGACTGGCCCGACCCCGAGGGCATGGTAAAGGAGCTTAAAGAGCTTGGGATAGAAACCGTCGTGTCCGTATGGCCGACCATCGACGAGCGCAGCGAAAACTTCGGCGAAATGGCGGATAAGGGTATGCTGGTATCGGCGGACAGAGGAAACGGACTGCACATGACATGGATGGGCAACACCGTTTTCTATGACGCTACAAATCCCGAGGCACGAAGCTTTGTATGGAACAAGTGCCGTGAGAATTATTACGACAAGGGTATCCGCTGCTTCTGGCTGGACGAAGCGGAGCCGGAATACGGCCCGTATGATTTCGATAACTACCGCTATTATGCAGGGCCAGCGCTTCAGTGCACGAATATTTACCCGCTGATGTACGCAAAGGGCTTCTATGACGGGCTTAAAGCGGCGGGAGAGAAGGATGTATTAAGCCTTGTCCGCTGCGCATGGGCGGGAAGCCAGAAATACGGCGTGCTCACATGGTCGGGGGATATCCATTCCAGCTTCCGCGCAATGCGCGAGCAGATTCAGGCGGGACTTTCGATGAGCGTCGCGGGAATACCTTGGTGGACATCAGATATAGGCGGCTTCCTCGGCGGAGATATCCGCGACGACGGCTTCCGCGAGCTGCTGGTGCGCTGGTTTGAATGGGGCTGCTTCTGCCCCGTGTTCAGAATGCACGGCGAGCGTTCTCCATGGTACGAGCGCGAGGAGGAGTTTATCAACGGCGTGCGCCAGCTTACCTCGGGACAGGATAACGAGGTATGGAGTTTCGGCGAGGATAACTACGAGATACTGAAAAAATACCTCTTTGTTCGTGAAAGACTTCGCCCGTACATGAGAAAGACCATGGACGAATGCTCCGCAGTAGGTGCGCCGGTCATGCGTCCGCTGTGGTATGAATTTCCCGACGACAAGACCGCATGGGAAACCGAGGACGAATACACCCTCGGAAGCTCTCTGCTGGTGGTTCCCGTTACGGAGGCTGGCGCCTGCGAGCGCAGCGTTTATCTGCCCGCGGGGGCGCAGTGGAAGTACGCCGCCGACGGAAAGGTTTACGAGGGTGGACAGCGCGTGACGGTTCCTGCGCCGATTGATATTATCCCCGTATTTGTTCGCGACGGCGCGGACATCAAGGTTTTCTGATGAAATATTCGGATGTTTCCCGCGGGATATTTCTGCGCAGGCTGAACCGCTTTGCGGCGGAGGTGCTGATAAACGACGAGGTCTGCACCGTCCATGTGAGAAACACAGGGCGCTGCACAAGGGTCATATCCGCAGGGGCGGAGGTGAGCGTGCAGCATGCCGATAATCCTATGCGAAAGACCGCGTGGACGCTTATCGCGGTGAAAACAGAGGAATACGGCTGGGTGAATGTCGACAGCCTTGCCCCGAATAAAATAGCGGGGGAATGGCTGGCGGCGCAGGGCTTCGATGTTATCCGCCCCGAATATCATTTTGGCGGCAGCCGCATTGATTTTTACGCCGAGCGCGGCGGGGAGCGGTATCTTATCGAGGTAAAGGGCTGCACTCTTGCCGAGGGCGGTACGGGGAAATTTCCCGACGCACCCACCGAGCGCGGTCAGCGCCATCTTCGGGAGCTTGCGGCAGCGGCGGGGCAGGGATATCACGCAGTCGCGGCGTTTGTGATAATGCTGCGCGGAGTACGTTCAGTAATACCCAACGCGGATATCGACCCGAAATTCGCGGAGGAATTCCGCCGTGCGGAAAATGCCGGAGTAGAAACGGTTTTTATCCCGTGCGACTGCACCGCGGACAGCGTTGATTTTATATGAAAACAGGGAAGCACCCGTTATCGTGTGCTTCCTTTTTTGTTTGCCCGGGAGGAAATATGTGCCGTTCGAGGGGCATATTTTCTCTGTTTTTTTGCAATATGTACTTGATTTTTTTGCGGAAAGATGTTATTATAAATGTAGCGGTGTACATATCAATTTATAAACATGAACAAGTGGCAGAGGGGTGATATTGTGAAGCAGAGGACATATGTTGCGATAGACCTGAAATCATTCTATGCCTCTGTGGAGTGCCGCGAGCGCGGGCTTGACCCTCTTAATACCAACCTTGTCGTTGCGGACGAGGGCAGGACGGACAAAACGATATGCCTTGCGGTAACGCCGTCGCTGAAAAGCTATGGTATCTCGGGGCGCGGGCGGCTGTTTGAGGTGCGCGAGCGCGTCAGCGCCGTAAACGACGAGCGCAGGCACAAGGCGCCCGAAAAGAAGCTTACGGGTTCGTCGTATCTGTTTTCGGAAATCAACGCAGACCCGCGGCTTGCGGTGGATTTTGTGATAGCGCCGCCGCGCATGGCGCTGTACATGGAATACAGTACATGGATATATGATATATATCTGAAATACGTCGCCCCCGAGGATATCATTGTGTATTCCATCGACGAGGTGTTCATTGACGTTACCGATTATCTGAAAACCTATGCGCTCCCGCCGCGGGAGCTTGCGAAGAAGATAATTCTTGACATACTGAATACCACGGGCATAACCGCGACTGCGGGAATAGGCACAAATCTTTTTCTGTGCAAGGTGGCAATGGACATCGTTGCGAAGCATATCCCCGCGGATGAAAACGGGGTGCGCATAGCGGAGCTTGACGAGATGGGCTTTCGGCAGAAGCTGTGGCAGCACCGTCCGCTTACGGATTTCTGGCGAGTAGGGCGCGGGTATGCGGCGAAGCTTGGAGAGATGGGCATATACACCATGGGCGAGCTGGCGCGGTGCTCTGTCGACAACGAAGAAAAGCTGTACAAGGCTTTCGGCAGGAATGCGGAACTTCTGATAGATCATGCATGGGGCTGGGAGCCGTGTACGGTGGACGATATAAACGGATACCGCCCAGCGGATAACAGCATAAGCTCGGGGCAGGTTTTGCAAGATCCATACGATTTTGAAACGGCGGGGCTAGTCCTGTGCGAAATGGCAGACCTGCTCGCACTTGACCTTGTGGATAAAAAGCTTGTGACAGATCAGATAGTTGTTACGATAGGATATGATGTAGAAAATCTCACCGACGAAACCCGCCGCCGAAATTACCGCGGGGAAATCACCGTCGACGCATACGGCAGGCTGATACCGAAGCACGCCCACGGTACTGCTTCCCTCGGAAGATACACCTCCTCCACGAAGATCATAATGAACGCCGTGAAGGAGCTTTACGGCAGGATAACCGACAGGTCGCTGCTGATACGGCGGCTGAACATAACCGCGGCGCATATCGTCAGCGAGAATAATGCGCCCGAACCCGCTTCAGTGCAGCTTGACCTGTTTTCGGATAAGCAGGCGGATGATATCGTAAATGAAAACTTGGAGCGCGAGAGAAAAGTGCAGGAAGCCGCCATCGCCATCAAAAAGAAATACGGAAAAAACGCTATACTGAAAGGCATGAATCTTTGCGAGGGCGCAACCGCCCGCGACCGTAACAGGCAGATAGGAGGTCATAAGGCATGATGGATTTCGATGATATCATAGATATGCCGCACCATATTTCAAAAAGGCACCCACAGATGTCGATGCACGACAGGGCGGCGCAGTTTTCGCCCTTTGCGGCGCTGGTGGGCTATGAATCGGCGGTAAGGGAAACCGCCCGCCTTACCGACCAAAAAAACGAGCTAGGCGAATATGAAGCGGAGCTTCTTAACAAAAGGCTTGGCATAATAGCCGAGCTGTCCGACATCCACCCCGAGATAAACGTGACGTATTTTCGCCCGGACGAGCTGAAAAGCGGCGGAGCGTATGTCACTGAAAGCGGCTCAGTAAAGTGCATAAACGAATATGACCACACCGTTGTTCTTGTCGATGGGAGAAAGATATCAATAAATGATATCGCCTGTATCGAGGGTGAAATATTCGATATGTCCGACAGCTTTTGTGAATAAACAACATCCCCGCAGCACTTCTGCGGGGACTATGTTATCTTCTGGCATATTTCGCTATAATTCCGACCAGCTTGTTTATCTCAAGCGGCTTCGTGATATGCGCGTGCATTCCTGCGGCAAGGC
>CAVIFG010000037.1:1584-2606 GCA_963641955.1 Escherichia coli | reverse complement strand
GGCTTCGGTCTATATCGTCGTAGAATGCGTTGGCCGTCATGGCGATTATGGGGATATAAGCCGCGTCCTTTCGCTGTAATCTTCTTATATGGCGCGCAGCCTCAAGCCCGCCCATTATCGGCATCATGATGTCCATAAGGATAAGGTCAAACCTGCCGGGTTCGGATTTTTCAAACAGCTCCACGGCTTCTTCGCCGTTCCATGCCTTGGTTATGACCGCGCCGTGTTCTTTCAGAAGAAATTCCGCGATCTCCATGTTCATCTCGTTGTCCTCGACAAGCAGAATGCTTACGCCGTTGATATTATGCTCGCCCACGTTGTCGATAAAATTGCAGGGCAGCTTATCATGATCAATGGTGAACGGAATCGTTACGGTGAACTTTGTTCCCTCGCCGACGCGGCTTTGCAGAACGATCGTTCCGCCCATATATTCCACCAGCTTCTTTGCGATGGAAAGCCCCAGCCCCGTGCCGGAGTATGCAGTGCGGGCGCGTTCGGTCTCCTGCGCAAAAGGCTCAAAGGCGCGCTTCTGGAAGTCCTCGCTCATGCCCTTTCCTGTGTCCTCGCAGGTGAATTCCACGGAGGTAGTTTCTCCGTCGGAGTAGACCTCCCTGAATCCCACCTTAACGGATCCGCCCTCGTGGTTGTATCTTATGGCGTTGGTTATGATGTTTTGAGTTATCTGTCTGAGGTGCACCTCGCTTCCGATAAGGTCGGTGTGTTCGGCTTCAACGCCTGTTCTTATGTACTGCACGCCTGCTTCCGCCGCCTGTATCGCCGATACGGAGTGCAGGTTTTCTTCAAGTTCAATAAGGCTGAAAGGCTTGTATTCAAGCTTTATCTCTCCGGATTCAAGCTTGTTCATATCCAGAACATTGTTCACCAGATCAAGCAGAAATCCCGACGCTTTCCATATTTTTTCGCGGCATTCCGCCTGCTTTTGTGGGTCGTCGGGGGTGCGGTCTGCTATTTCCAGCATTCCGCGTATGCCGTTTATCGGCGTGCGGATATCGTGGCTCATG
>CAVIFG010000037.1:0-1471 GCA_963641955.1 Escherichia coli | reverse complement strand
TATCGGTGTGCGGATATCGTGGCTCATGCGGCGCAGAAAATCCGTCTTTGCGGAGTTGGCGCGTTCGGCTTCGTTGGCTGTTTCGATGAGCTTTTCCTTGTATTTCTGCTCCTTGGACTTGCTTTCGTTTATATCCCTTGTGGCGTAGAGGGCATGAGTTAATCTGCCGTTTTTGTCATATCTTTCGGGGATCATGTTCGCGGAATACCATTTTCCGTTGAATCCTTTCATGTCCTCCGAGATAGATGTCTTACCTTTCAGGCGTTCCTCCAGCGTGGAAAAATCCAGGAATTTTGCTATAGAGTCGCGGCTTTCTTCGCTGCACAGAATATCAATGCCGATACTGCGCATATCATCCAGCGTGCCCCTGCTGCCTTTAGAGCCGTATTTCTCGCCCTTGGCGGATACTTCTTCGTAGTGGTTTCGGGTGAGGTCAAGCTCATATATTTGCAGGAACATTGTGCTGATGGAGGAGATGATCTCGTTTTTGGATTCGGCGGCTTCCAGCGCAGCTTTCACGGCGTTTTCACTGCGTTCTTTTTCGTTTATGAAAGGTGTGATATCCGAGATGGCGCACTGAAAGAACGATTGACCGCCCGCATTGACGTATATTGCGGAATCGGTCACCCAATGATATCCGTCTTTTCCTTTGATGCGGTATATCTGATCAAGGTGCCTGCTGTTGTCGGATGTGATTTGTTTATATTTTTCAATGATGTGGAGGTCGTCGGGGTGGACGAGGTTAATGAATTTATTGTCGAATTTGTTTTTGAGCTCTTCGGCGGTCCAGCCGAGTATCTCTAAAAATCGGTCGCTTGTATAAATAAACGGAAATCCCTCTTCAGTGGAGCAGCGGTGGTATCCGCCGGGGATGTTGTTCAGCATTGAAGAAGAAAGATCGTTCTGCTTTTCAAGCATTTTCTGCCTGTTCACAAAATCGGTCATATCGCGCACGATGCTGATTATGATCATCCTGCCGTCTTTTGCCCTTACGACCTTTCCGTTGTCTATCGTCCAGAACCATGAGCCGTCTTTTCTCGGCATACGGTAAGTGGTTTCGTAGGTCATGCCCTCGTGCATATCCCCGAGATCCTTTTTGACCTGCTCGAGATCGTCGGGATGTATGGTGTTCACGACCATGCCGCCTATGCCTTCCGTAAGCTCATCCACCATGTCGTAACCCAGTAAGTGTGCCATATAATCATTTGCATAGAAAAGGGGAAACCCATCCTCGCAGTAACCGCAGATAATACCGGAAGTTTTGCTTGCGCTTTCAAGTTCAGCTTTAAGTTTTTCGCTTTCCTCATTGGACAAAACTATTTTTGAATACATTGCTCCTCCACCCGTCGAAAATGCGCCCAAATTTACTGTCAAATCACAATTGGCATATGACAGTTGCTTTTTTTATTATATAGTAAATGTCGAGGTTTGTCAATACAAGCATTAAATATAATTCAAATAAATATGCCGC
>CAVIFG010000036.1:10465-12660 GCA_963641955.1 Escherichia coli | reverse complement strand
GTTTTGTTCATATTTTTGTACACATTGCACAAAAAAGAGGCTCGTCTTTTCCGAGCCTCTACGAATTGTTTCAACAGAAATCACAATATATTGATATTTTTCAACCGCATTCAACAATATTTTGCGACACGACGATACTTTTTTCAACAAAGCCAACGCAGCGCGGCGGCATTCGTGCGCGGTGGGGAAAAATTCACCCTTTTCCACCACCAACGCTGTTTTTCATCAGAACAGCGGAATATATGCGCACACCACCGACAGTACGACAGAGGGCAGCAGATTCGCGACCTTGATTTTTTTACCCCAGACAAGATTCACGCCCACGCAGAAAATCAGTATCGAACCCACCAGCGACAGATAGGACAGCGCGTGCGCATTCATCACAGGCTCTATCAGCCGCGACAGCGCGGTTATCGTTCCCTGAAAAATCGCCACGGGAATCGCCGAGAAGATACAGCCCTTTCCCTTTGCCGCCGTCATTATCATCACGATGATAAGGTCGAGTACAGCCTTTGCGGTGAGCGTCGAGTGGTCGCAGAGGATACCGTCCTGTATCGACCCCACCACCGCCATCGCGCCTATGCAGACCGTAAGCGTTGCGGTGAGGAATGCGTCGACAAATCCGCCGTCCCCCTCGCTGTGCGTTACTTTTCTGAGCCATCTTCCGAAGCGCTCCATTGCCGCTTCGATGTCGATAAGCTCGCCTATCACGCCGCCGAGCACAAGGCTCGCAATTACCATCATCGTGCCGCCGCTTTTAAGCGTGCCGTCCTCTGCTATGGACAACATCTGCTCCATAGCCCCCGCTATCCCGAGGAATAAAACGCACACGCCGCACGCCATCATAAGCGTGTCCTGCACGCGGGGCTTCAGCGCTTTCTTGAAGATAAGCCCCGCAAGCCCGCCGATGATTATTCCCGCTACATTAATTATTGTACCAAGTCCGGGCATTTTACCGCTTCCTTTATATTTATATTAGATTTATGAAAGCCTGCCGCGGAAGTCCTCATATCCGAACTTTTTAACAAGCTCGGCACTTCCGTTTTCCCGCAGGATATATATCGACGGGAGCGGTATGCCGTTGAAAGTGTTGTTCTTGCACATGGAGTATATCGCCATATCACAGAACACCAGCCTGTCACCCTCGGAAAGCGGCTCGTCAAAGGAATAATCCCCGATGATATCCCCCGCAAGGCAGGTATTTCCGCCGAGTCGGTAGGTGTATTTCTTTTCGTCAGGCTTGCCCGCGCCGATTATTTCTGGGCGATATGGCATCTCGAGCACATCCGGCATATGGCACGCCGCGGACGCGTCCGTGACGGCGACAAGGCCGCTGTTTTCAGAGGTATCCAGCACGGTGGTAACGAGCCAGCCCGCATTCAGCGCGGCGGCTTCCCCGGGCTCAAGGTAAACCTCCAGCCCCGTGCGGGATTTGAAATCCTTTATGCAGCGGATAAGCGCATCAACATCGTAATTATCGCGGGTGATATGGTGTCCGCCGCCGAAGTTGAGCCACCTTATTTTATCGAACATGAAGCCGAATTTTTCCTCCACCACGGCAAGCGTCCGCTCGAGGACATCCTCGCCCTGCTCGCACATGGTATGGAAATGCAGTCCGTCAATGCCGTCCGCAAGGGAAATATCCGCCTTGAACTGTTCCAGCGTTGTACCAAGGCGGGAGCGCGGCGCGCAGGGATTGTATATTTCCGTTTCAAGCTCGCTGTACTGCGGGTTTATGCGTATGCCCGCCTGTATGTAGCGTTGGCTGCCGCGCACTTTATCGCGGAATTTCGCCCACTGCTTCGGGGAATTGAACACGATATGATCGCACAGGGTGAGTATCTCGTCGAAATCCTTTTCGGGGTACGCGGGGGAGAAAATGTGATTTTCCCTCCCGAACGGCTTCGCCATTTCTTCATAACCGAGCCGCGCCTCATACACGCCGCTGGCGGTGCAGCCGTCAAGGTACTGCGCCATCAGCGGGTACACCGAAAACGCCGAAAACGCTTTCTGCGCCAGCAGTATTTTGCAGCCCGCTTCCTTTCTTACCCGCGCGAGGATCTCGAGGTTTTCGCGCAGGCGCTTTTCGTCGATAACGTAGCAGGGTGTTTCTACCTTGTATTTCCAGTCCATTTTGTTCCTTTCTTATGTTTGATAAAATTATCTGAACTATAAACGGGAAGTTGCGGGGTACC
>CAVIFG010000036.1:0-10455 GCA_963641955.1 Escherichia coli | reverse complement strand
TTGGTAGTCAAGGCTCATCTTTTTTGTTGTTATAGGCCCCGAAAGGGGCTTTTTTATTTGGCTCGATAAACGGGAAATTGCATCATAACAAATCACTGAATTTTTAATTGCTCGAAGTGATAACGCGGTTTCCCGACGCTTTTCTTTCCGTATTCGATGGCTTTCTTAGGACAATAACAGATGCAGGCCATGCAGTGCGTACAATCTTTGCCCCAAATTGGTTTTCCATCCTCAAGCTGAATATTGTTCATCGGGCAGTTCTTGACACAATGCCCGCATCCTATGCAGGCGTCATTCGCACGAAATGCAGCAGCTTTCACAAAAAACTGATAGAATATGGGGTTTACCGGACCGCTCATCACACAGCCATAGAGATTGTTTCGGGGCGTGGGAAAAGACTGTCCAGCCTTGATGTGCGCAATGGCTGCATCAATATCCGGCTCAGCTTCTGCCACAATTCTTTTGGCTTCCTCCACCTCTGGAGCGCCAAACATAGCGATATAGTTCTCCGGCATGACGATTTGCGCTGTGCCCATGTAATGTAAGTGCTTTTGTGCTGCAAACTGACGATTGTATTTTGCCGCATTTCCGATTTCGCCGCCACAATCCATCACAAACCATACACATTCTGCGCAGGTCAACTCTGTTTTGGAGAGCCATTCCGATACGATTCGCGGAATGCGCCACGCATACGTTGGAGTGACAACAATTAAATCACTTCCTGTCTGCACCCGTGAATAATCATTCGCCTTGATTTTTGCATTCAAATCCACAATTTCATCTTTCAAGGCTTCTGCGATACGCCTTGCTATATAACGGCTGTTGCCGGTTCCTGAAAAGCATAAAATCATAGATAAACACCTCCATAAATTCCGCTTTATCAAGCATTTCTCCGGATTCCCACAACCCCGCCAACAAAACGCAGGCAGGCAAACGCCCGCCTGCGCGTGATATTAGTTGATCAGCTTACTTACCCGCGCGAGTATCTCAAGGTTTTCGCGCAGGCGCTTTTCGTCAATGACATAGCAGGGTGTTTCTGCGCTGCTTATCCGATTATATCTACCTCAAAACAGCGCTCACGACGGAGAAGAAAAACTTAGCACCGCCGCAGTGCCCGCGGATTTACCCTCAAAGGAAAGCTCCAGCGTTTGCATGCCGCTCTTTTCAAGGAGTTCCGCAAATTTCTTTTCATCCTCATAATAGCCACAGACGGAGAATTTCAGCACTTTCTTATCCTTTTCCACAAGGTAGAGATGGAATTTCTGCTGCGAAAGCTCCACGGTGAAGATATTGCTTTCATGCAGCAGGCGCTTTTGCAGCCCCTCGGGGGAAAGCGACAGATTTGGCACGGGCTTCATAAGCGCGTCCAGTTCGTTTACAGGCACGAAATTGCTTAAATTTCTCTTTATGTATATCATACAGCCTATCGGCGCCGCGATAAGCAGCGCCAGCAATCCCAGCCAGATATACAAAACCACCCTAAAAACTAACATAGGAATGAACAATAACACCAGCGCGCAGAAAATGTAATCCGTAAGCGGCATGAAGTTGAAATTCAGCGACAGCCGCGACTTGCACTCCATGCAGTGAAACACCAGCAATTTATTGAACAAACTCAGCCCATCCCTGCGGATGCAGCGCTCCATATATCCGATGGATCTGTGTACAGGACCAAGGCGCGTTCTGGCTATCCTGTGGTCGTCATGCGGATAGACCGTGTACGGCTTCAGGCTGCAAATCGTGCGCTGCAGCCTGTTCTGCGGCTCACCGCCGGTGAGCATGGTCGGAGCGGTGAGTTCCAGCCTCCTGCCGCACACAGGGCAGATTCGCTCTCCTTTTTTGAGCATGGCTCAGTCCACAAGCACGGGATCGTGATCCTCTTCCCAGGGCAGTCCCCACTTGTTAAGGTTCTCCATGAAAGGATCGGGATCCATTTCCTCGACGTTATAAACGCCGGGCTTCTTCCATTTGCCCGTAAGCACCATAGCCGCGCCTATCATCGCGGGAACGCCCGTCGTGTAGGAAATAGCCTGCGAGCCTACTTCCTTGTAGCATTCCTGATGGTCGCAGATGTTGTAAAGGTAGTAGTGCTTCTCCTTGCCGTCCTTCTTTCCGATGAAGATACAGCCGATGTTCGTCTTGCCGACTGTTCTCGGGCCTAACGAAGCGGGGTCGGGCAGGACAGCCTTTAAGAACTGGAGCGGAACTATCTCCTTACCCTCGTACATGATGGGCTTGATGGAAGTCATGCCGACATCTTCAAGGCACTTGAGGTGGGTGAGGTAGCTCTGACCAAATGTCATGAAGAAGCGTATACGCTTGATGCCCTTTATATTCAGCGCGAGGGACTCAAGCTCTTCATGGTGAAGCAGATACATATCCTTTTCGCCGACGCCCTTGAAATTATACACGCGCTTTATCTCCATGGGCTCGGTTTCCACCCACTTGCCGTCCTCAATATAGCTGCCCTTTGCGGATACCTCGCGGATGTTTATCTCGGGGTTGAAGTTTGTCGCGAAAGGATATCCGTGGTCGCCGCCGTTGCAGTCGAGGATATCTATGTAGTTTATCTCATCGAATTCATGCTTCATGGCATAGGCGGAGAATACGCCGGTTACGCCGGGGTCAAAGCCGCAGCCGAGGATAGCGGTAAGTCCCGCCTTTTCGAAGCGCTCGCGGTATGCCCACTGCCAGCTGTACTCGAACTTCGCGGTGTCCTCGGGCTCGTAGTTTGCTGTGTCGAGGTAGTTTACGCCCGCCGCAAGGCACGCGTCCATGATGTGAAGATCCTGATACGGAAGTGCAACGTTTATGACTATCTCGGGCTTGTATTCCTTGATGAGCGCGGTAAGCTCCTCAACATTATCCGCGTCCACCTGTGCGGTGGAGATGACTGTCTTTGTGGTGGGCTGGAGCTTCTCCTTGAATGCGTCGCACTTTGCCTTTGTGCGGGAGGCTATCATTATCTCCGTGAATACTTCGCTGTTCTGGCAGCACTTGTTTATTACTACGCCTGCGACGCCGCCTGCGCCGATTATCATTGCTCTGCTCATAATAATTATCTCCTTTACTTATGTTCGGGTACAACGGCGAAGAAAACAAGGTCGCCGTCGCTGTCGTTTATCAGGCTGTGCTCATGTCCCATGGGGCAGTAGGTGCAGCTTCCCGCGGAAAGCTCCTCATACACACCATCGCACAGCATTTTTCCCTTTCCCTCGAGGATGAAAACTATCTCGCTGTTTCCCTCGTGAGTGTGAAGCCCTATCGACGCGCCCGCTTCCAGCACGCCGCGCATTATCTTGTTATTTTCGTCCGTAAACATCTTCGCGCGGAAAGTTTTCTCGCCGCCCTTGAAATGCTCCAGCGCCTTTTCGGGTATATCGTTGAAATTTATAAGCATATCGTCACCTCATGTGTTCGGCTTGGTTTCCCGCAGGACGTCGCGCACATTGTTCGGCAGCGCGAAGCAGCCGCTGTGGACGTACTGATTGTAATACTTCGTCTTTAATCCCTGCGCGAGCCACCATTCCGCGTTCTGATCGTTCACGGGATGATACTTCTTGCTTGCAAATCCGAACAGCCAGTGCCCCGAGGGGTAGGTCGGGATATGCGCCTGATAAACAAGCGCTATCGGGAAGAAGGATTTTATGCGGCTGTGCGCACGTTTCATTGCCTCGGCGTATTCGTCGTAGAACGTGCTTTCGTGCTGATTTACGAGTATTCCGTCCTCGGTGAGGGCTTTGTAGCAGTTGCCGTAAAATTCCTTTGTGAATAATCCCTCGCCGGGGCCGAACGGGTCGGTGGAATCCACGATGATAAGGTCGTATTCATTTTCGACCCCGCGCACGAATTTCAGCCCGTCCTCATAGTAAATGGTAACGCGGGGATCGTCCAGACTGCACGCCGTCTGCGGGAGATATTCCTTGCAAAGCTCAACAACGCGCTGATCTATCTCCACCATGTCGATGTGCTCGATATTCTTGAAGCGCGTCAGCTCGCGTATCGTGCCGCCGTCCCCCGCGCCGATGACCAGCACGTTCTTTATGTCAGGATTTGTCGCCATGGGAACGTGGGTTATCATCTCATGATAGATGTACTCGTCCTTTTCCGTCAGCATGAGGTAGCCGTCAAGGACAAGTATCCTGCCAAGTTCATAGCTGTCGAGGATATCTATCTGCTGATATCTGCTCTTCTCGCTGACGAGGTGCTGTTTTACCTTTATGGAGAACCGTATGTTGTCAGTATGGTTCTCTGTAAACCAAAGCTCCATTGTTTCTCCTTTCACTCACAGGGGTTCAGTCACGACGCAGAATTTGAAGTATATATCCGCCCTTTATCCTTACATCGTAGCTTCTGCCCTCTCTGAGTTTTTCAAAGAGTTCCTCACTCACAAATTTCGTATGAACGAATCGCCTGCCCTCATAGCGGAAATCCACCGTATGGCAGTCGCATTCATAGAAACCGTCGGTATGCCGCAGACTTAAAAAAGCCCTCTTGCTGTGATGTGTGACCCGCTTTTTTACAATGCACACCTTTCGTACCCGACCCTTGTACTTTCTGTCGTAAAATATCCACCATAATATCAAAAACAACAATATGGCGATAAAGCATATCCCGAACAGTCTGCCATCTCCGAAAGATATTGTAAAAGCCGAATCATGCATTTATTTCACCACCTGCAAAAACTCCACGTTCATATCGCGGCAGCCGGTAAGCGAACATCCCTTTTCCTTTGCAAACGCGATGTAGTCGAGGATATCCTGTGTGATGCGCTCGCCCGGCGCCAGTATCGGTATTCCGGGAGGATAGCACATGACGAACTCGCTGCACACCCTGCCTGCAGTCTTTTCTATCGGGATGGTTTCCTGCTCGGCGTAGAACGCCGCCTGCGGGGTCATCTCAAGTATCGGGTCGATGTATTCGTGGTCGTATAGCCCTGCAGGAGATTTTCCGTGGAACTTCTTGATAAGGTTCAGCGCACCGAGAAGCCGCTCTATTTCTAGCGCCCTGTCGCCGCCTGTGATTATTGCAAGGATATTTCCGATATCGCCGAATTCTATCTGTATGTCGTATTCATCGCGGAGCAGGTCGTAGACCTCTATCCCCGCAAGACCCATCGCGCGGGTATGTACCGAAAGCTTCGTCTTGTCGAAAGCGTAGAACGCCCCGCCGTCGCAGAGTTCCTCGCCGAAAGCATAGTAGCCGCCGATGGCGTTTATTTCTTTTCGCGCGTAATCCGCGAATTCCACCGTTTTTGCGTAGAAAGCCTTGCCGTTGAGCGCGAGATTTTGCCGCGCAAGGTCGAGGGAAACCATCAGCAGGTAGCTTGCGCTGGTGGTCTGCGTAAGGTTTATTATCTGGCGGACGTAGTTCGGATCTATCCCCTTTCCGAGAAGCAGGAGCGCGCTCTGCGTAAGGCTTCCGCCGGTCTTATGAACAGACACCGCCGCCATATCCGCTCCGCAGCTCATTCCCGACGGGGGAAGCCCCTCGCCGAAATAAAAATGCGTTCCGTGCGCTTCGTCGCACAGCACCTTTATGCCGTGGCGGTGCGCTATCTCAACGATGCTTTTCAGGTCGGAGCAGATGCCGTAGTAAGTCGGATTATTGACCAGAACCGCTTTCGCGTCGGGGTTGGCGATTATCGCCGCTTCGACCTCTGCGGGGGTCATTCCGAGTGGGATACCGAGGTCGTTGTTCACCCCGGGATTAACGTAGACGGGAACGGCGCCGCACACGACCAGCGCGTTTATCGCGCTCCTGTGCACGTTTCGCGGGAGGATTATCTTGTCCCCCGCCTTACAGACGGACATAACCATCGCCTGCACTGCGCCCGTAGCGCCGTTTACAATAAAAATCGTATTTTCCGCACCGAAAGCGTCCGCCGCGTACTCCTGTGCTTCCTTTATTACGGAAACGGCATGGCAGAGGTTATCGAGGGGCTTCATGGAGTTTACGTCGTTCTTCATGCAGACCTCGCCGAGAAAATCCCTCAGCACCTTGTTGCCGCGGCCGCCCTTATGGCCGGGCACATCAAACTTGACAACGCGGTCAAGCTGGTATTCCTTCATCGCCTCGTAAAGAGGCGCGCGGGTGTGATCAAGCCGCATTATGCTCACCTCTTTAATAGATGTTCATTCCGCTGAAGATCTCGATCATTTCGCGGCGCAGGCTGTTCGTTATTTCAAGGCGCTCCTGCGGGTGTATCTCATAAACATCCCTGTTAAAGAGGTAGTTCTGAAGTTCGATCTCCTTGATAAGCATTTTTGTATGGAATATATTCGACTGATAAACATTCACGTCTATCGCGTCGTATCTTGTAAGCGTGGAGTCTGCGATGTAGTCCTGTATGGAGGTCATCGGGTTATCCATAAAGCACTTTCTGCCCGAAACATCGCGGGTGAACCCTCGCACGCGGTAATCTATCGTGATAATATCTGAGTCAAAGCTTCCGATAAGGTAATCCAGCGTACTCAGCGGGGATATCTCGCCGCAGGTGGCGACGTCGATGTCTACACGGAATGTCGAGATAGCCTTGTCGGGGTGATACTCGGGAAAAGTATGCACGGTGATATGACTCTTGTCAAGATGTGCGTGAACTGTTTCCGAACGGGAAACGGCGTTTTGAAAATAGTCCCTGCCCTTGTTGCAGGAAACGTCGATATGGGAAGGGTCAACATATCCCTCTGCAAAGAGGATGTTGACGGAGGCTCCCTGCGGCTCGTAATCCTGCTTGGAAATATTCAGGATAGTCGCACCGATCTTTTCGGTGACGTCGCAGAGAATTTTGGTAAGCCTTTCGGAGTTATACTGCTCGTCGATATAAGCGATATAATCCTTCTGCTCCCTCTCACTTTTTGCATAGCACACATCATAAATGTTGAAGCTAAGTGTCTTGGTGAGGTTGTTAAAGCCATACAATGCCAGCTTTTTTTCCAACCCTAACATCACTGCCTTTCATGCTCCGCGGGCGCCCGCGTCACTGCGCAGGCGTTTTCCCCGTGAATTTATTTGCGCGCGGCTGTGCCGCCCCGCATTCAAAGTGATTATATCATATCAGCGCTGTTTTTTCAATGGTTTTTTGTAAAAAAGGGGTCAAATTTATTAACAAATCCGTTTGAAACATTTATGCGAGTTATCGGTTGGATAATCGGCGCATAAAAATTGCCGCCCCTTTTCGGGGCGGCTTAAATATCATCCTATAAATTCGCGTATCAGCGAGTTCTCCGGGACAAGCTTTTTCTCCACCGGTTCAAGCTCCCGCAGGAAGCGCTCGATATCCGCGTGTTCTTCGTAGCCGTTATATTCCCGCGCGGCGCGCTCAAGGTCGGGGAGCAGGATATCACGGTAGACCATCGGCTCATACATGATGAACGTGTCTATCTCATGGTCGGCGCGGTATTTGTACGGCATTATATACATATTCTCCCCGCGCTCAACGGAGCGGAAAAACTCGAACGTTTCCCCCAGCGACCGCCCGCGATAAAGCTTGTCGCGCATAAGACGGCGCATCAGGCGTATTTTCGAGGGGTGAAGCTGCTCGCCGCCGCTGCAAATTCGCGTTCTCACGCTGACGTACACGCAGCTTGTGCTGTCCTCCGTGCCGCCGGTCAGCAGCGGGTTCAGCGCGTGGATACCCTCGATTATAACGATGTCGCCCTTTTCGCGCTTCAGCGGCAGACCGTCATGCCGCTCCTGCCGTGCAAAATCGAAAAGCGGGACGTTTATCTCCTCGCAGTTAAGCAGTTTTTCGAGCTGCTCGCGGAAAAGCGTGATATCCAGCCGCATGGGACTTTCAAAATCTATGTTCCCGTTTTCGTCCATTGCCGCAAGATTTTCGTGCATGGGCAGGTAATAGTTATCCATAGAAACGGTATGCGTTGCCGCTCCCTTTTCGCGGAGGATGTGCTGTATGCGGGAAGCAGTGGTGGTCTTGCCCGAACCCGAGGGACCAGAGATAAGCACGACGGGACGCTCTACGCGCTGCTCGAATATCTTATCCGCCGCCTTTTCGATCTGCCCCGCGTAAAACCGCTCTCCCTCGCCGATAAGCTCCGACGGAGCCGCCGCGAGCCTGTTCAGCTCTGAAACATCTATACAGTTCAAATCGGTGTACCGTTCCTTTCAAGATAGTTGCCGAAAATAAAGTTGAAATTATTTCTGACCGTAGTACGCGTCCGCACCGTGCTTCCTGAGATAGTGCTTATCCATCAGCTCCTGCTGCATAACGGGTATCTGCGGATCCATCATCATGTTGTGCCATGCCATGAACGCGATCTCCTCAAGGACTACCGCGTTATGCACCGCGTTGTGCGGATCTGTGCCCCATGCAAACGGCCCGTGGGAATGAACGAGCACGGCGGGGATATCGTTTGCGGGGAGATTTTTGAATGTTTCCGTAATGACATTGCCGGTTTCAAGTTCGTATTCTCCCGCGATCTCCTCGGGGGTCATCTTTCTTGTGCAGGGAATGTTGCCGTAGAAATAATCCGCGTGGGTCGTGCCAAGCGCGGGGATATCACGCCCGGACTGTGCGAAAACAGTCGCCCAGCGGCTGTGTGTGTGGACAACGCCGCCTATATCGGGGAATTCGCGGTACAGCACGATATGCGTGGGGGTGTCGCTGCTGGGGTTGAGATTACCCTCGACGCGGTGACCTGTTTCAAGGTCAACAACCACCATATCCAGCGGCTTCATCTTGTCGTAATCCACACCCGAGGGCTTGATTACAACCAGTCCACGCTCGCGGTCGATTCCCGAAACATTGCCCCATGTAAAGGTGACAAGTCCGTGCTTCGGCAGAAGCATATTCGCTTCATAAACTTCCTGCTTTAATTCCTCTAACATTTTGTCCTCCTATATCTGTCCGTTGAATAATTTTTCAAACCCGCTGCGGCCGCCTGAATATGCCAGCGCCCACATCGTTTTCATTGCGCACATCTCGCGGGTCATTTTTCCCGCCTCAAGAACACCATGCACGGCGCTGCCGACCTTGTACCGCGAAAGCTCCGTGCCGCCGCTCATGACCTGTGTGGTCATAATTACATATATGCCGTCCGCCGCAAGGCGTGACACCTCCCGCGCGGTTTCTGCGGCTCCGTAATCGGGAAATCCCCCCGTGCCGAAGCCCTCGATGATGACCGCCCGCGCCCCGTCAGCGCACACTTTCAGCGGCACCCCCGGGATAAGCTTCGCGGCGGAAATACGCGTGTCCATTTTATCATAAAAAACAGGCTCACCGACAGGAGCTTCGCATTCTGCGGTGATCTTTCCGTCCGCCGATATACCGCCGACGTCCCCGCGATTAATACTGCGGAACGCGTCGTAATCGTTCGTATCCACCTTTTCGGCGCAGCGGCCGTCGATTATCCTGCCGCCGAACACAACGCACACTCCGTGCAGGCGTTCGCCCGCGGCGCACAGGAATGCGTCCCGCAGATTGCGCGGCGCATCGCTTTCGTGGGCGGACATGGGTCGTTGGCTGCCCGTGATCACAACAGGTTTGCGGCTGTTCTGCACAAGGCAGGAAAGCGCCGCGGCGGCGTATGCCATGGTGTCGGTGCCGTGGGCAATGACAAATCCGTCGAATTCGTCGTAGCGGCTGCGTATGGTTTTCGCGAGCGCCGTCCATTCCCGCGGGGACATATTCGTGCTGTCAAGGCTGAAAGGCTGCTCGGCGGCAACGCTGCATTTCTCCCGAACAGACGGGATATGCGAAAGCAGCTCCTCCGATGAAAAATTCGGTGTCAGTCCCTCGGATGTCTTTTCACTGGCGATGGTTCCGCCGGTGGCAAGAAAGAGTATTTTTTTCATTTGACGCTCCGTTGGCATAATGCTCCGTTTACATGATATCAAAACGCGGCGGACAGGTCGTTCCGTCCGCCGCAGAATATCCGCGCTAAGAGATCATCTCGGCTCTACGATGAACTTCATCGCTGTTCTGTCCTCGCCGTCGATCTCAACGGTCGTGAACGCAGGAATGCATATCAGATCCACTCCGACAAGAGCCATGTAACTTCTGGCGATGGCAATGGACTTTACCGCCTGATTTGCGGCGCCCGCGCCTACTGCCTGCACCTCGACCTCGCCGTTTTCGCGAATTACCGCCGCGATAGCCCCCGCGACGGACTTAGGAACAGAGTGTGCCGATACTTTTACAACTTCCATGATGCTCACCATTACGGTATGCCGCAAAAGCCGCATACCAACCTTTCAAATTAAAATGCCCGCAAAACCTGCTCCCTATATATCACGCGTCGGCGCGGTGAAGCTTTCTGAAACGCTCTATTGATAAGCATTTCCCGCTTTTTGCGTCGATATCCATGCAGACGCCGCAGATATCGCAGTCGCCACCCGCAAACACGTGCTTTTTAGGATAATAGGTAAGAAATTTCTCTATAATTATATCTTTTTCTACGCCGAGTATCGAATCCCTCGGGCCTGTCATTCCCGCGT
>CAVIFG010000035.1:0-12925 GCA_963641955.1 Escherichia coli | reverse complement strand
CTTTCGGTGCTGTGGCAGAAGCAGCAGGTGATACAGCAGAACATCGCCAACGCCGATACGCCGCAGTACAAGTGCAAGTATCTTGAATTCAGCGGCGTGCTGCGTGACAAGCTGCGGGCTAACGGCAGCGTGAAAAAGGAGCTCAACCTCGCCTCTGCGATAATCACCGACTACGCCACCAACGACCAGGGCGACAAGAACAACGTCGACAACGACACCCAGCAGGCGGAGCTTGCCAAGGCGCAGATACAGTACGACGCCCTCATCAATCAGATGAACGGCAACTTCTCGCGCATAAAGAGCGCGATGATAACCAAGTGACGGAGGTAACGCATGGCTTTTCTGAGTTCACTTAATATCTCCCTTTCGGGAATGACTGCGGAGCGATTCCGCATGGATATAATCTCGCAGAACGTTTCCCGCGCGGACGACGTTGCGACCACCGCCGAGGATGTTTACAAGCGCCAGATGGTGGTTTTCGGAGAGGACAAGACTTTCAAGAACGTCCTCCGCACAAAGCTCGGCACGGGCGAAACGCATTTCCATAAGTACATACAGTACCGCGGCGTGCAGGCGGTAAAGGTGGTCGAGGACGAAACCGCCGCCGAGCCGGTGTACGACCCGACTCACCCTCTCGCCGATGAAAACGGCTACATCTACGAAAGCAACGTTGATGTCGCAACGGAGCAGCTCGACGCCATCGAAGCGTCGAATATGTACGACGCGAACCTTGCCGTCTACGAGGCGGTAAAGTCCATGGCGCAGAAAGCGCTCAACATCGGCAACGTTTGATCTTAAATAAATCGGAAGGATACATAAAATGGAACTGACACCTATTCAGGGCCTCGGCTCGATGCAGGCAATGCAGCCCCTCGAAACCGAGCAGATGGCAATAAAGACCGACAGCGCAAGCTTCCTTGATGTTTTCAGGGGCATGGTGGACAATGTCGTAGAAACAAACGAGCAGGTAGACCGCGACGCGATCGACATTATGCTCGGCAATATAGATGACCTCGCGCAGGTTCAGGCGAATATCACCAAGGCAAACACCGCAGTAGAGCTGCTCACCACCGTTAAGAACGAGGTGCTCAGCGCATACAGCACTATTATCAATATGCAGGTATAGCCGCCTGAATATTGATAAATAGTCTGCCGCAGGTGCGGCTAAAAACGCGGAGGTCATTTTTTAATGAACGAAAAACTTAAAAAGATCACAACCACCGTAAAGGATAAATGGTCGGGATTTTCCAAGATGGTAAAGGTACTTATCATCGCGGTGCCGATCGCGGTGATCGCAATAATAATCATTCTTTCGGTGTTACTTAACCACAAGGACAGCACAGTGCTGTATTCGGGATTATCCACCGATGAGGCAAGCGAGATCGCAAGCGTTATCAGCGGTCTCGGCGTGAGCGACGTTACGTTCACATCGGACGGCAGCGTTATCGTGCCCGAGGAGCAGGCGGATCACCTGCGCATGGAGCTGATGGTGCAGGGCTATCCGAAGTCCTCTACGAACTACAATATCTGGAACGATGGCGTAGATCTCTGGTCGACGGATTCGGACAAGCGCGAGGTTCAGCGTCAGCAGCGCGAGACCCGCATTGCGGCTACATTAGCCACCCTCGACGCGGTGCAGACCGCCACGGTGAACCTTGATACCGGCGAGAAGAAGGATTACGTCCTTGTCGAGGACAAGAGTGTTCCCACCTGCTCGATAGTGCTGAAGCTTCGCGAAGGCTATGAGCTCACCAACGCCGAGGTGCGCGCGATATTCAATATGGTAACATCCAGCGTTGACGGACTTATCAACGACAACGTTTCCCTGATGGATACGCAGGGCAGAGAGTACGAGTGGATCTCCGCCGAGGAAGAGGAGAACGGACAGCGCGACGCGTCGGGCGTTCTTGTCGCGGCAAAGCGGCTGAAGTTCCAGCGCGAAATGCAGGCTGCCATCAAGGACGACCTCGACGAATGGCTCACCAAGATCTACGGCGAAAACGGCTACGCTATCAACGTAAGCGCGCTGCTCAACTACGATCAGATGACCACCAGCAAGGACGAATATTTCCCCGTTGATGAAAACAACACCGGCGTCACCAACCACGAGATACACGTTACCGAGGGCGGCACGCTGGACGCGAACGGAAATATCGTCGGAGTAACTCCCAACGCGGACGCTTCCCCGGATTATCCCACAGTCGAGGGACTGGAGGACGGCCAGAGCTACTATTATAAAAAGGACGAGCTCCAGTATGATGTTACCAACATCAAGACGGAGATAATCAAGGACGGATATTCCATCGATAACCTTTCCGTTGCGGTCATGCTGAACACAAACAGTCTGACGCAGGCGGAGCGCGAGGCTATACAGGATCTCGTTGCAAACGCGGCGGGAACTGATGTGGCTAACGTTTCGGTATTCAACACGACGTTCGCGCTGAAAAACAACGGCGGCACCACCGCAAACGGAGATTTCCTCGATATCACAACAAGACCTGTTGATACTTACAGAAATATGCTTTTGTATATAGTTGTCGGCCTCGGCATACTGCTCATACTGCTGCTTATCATCTCGCTGTTTATGAGCAGAAGCCGCAAGAAAAAGATCAGACACAGACAGGAACAGGCTCTCGCGGCCGCGGCTGCGGCAAATGCGGGCGCTGCTCCCGCGGCGGCGGATCAGGAAACCCCCGAAGAGGTGGATTTCAACATCGCCAGTCTTACCGAAGAAGCAAACAAGGATTCCCGCGAAACTATACTCAAGCGCGAGATCGCCGAGTTCTCCAACACGAACCCCGAGATCGTGGCTTCTATCATCAAGAATATGCTCCGCGAGGAAAAGTGACCGCGAAGGGAGGAATTTGAATGGCAGCAGACAAGAACGAGCTTGCACCCGCGAAAAAGATCGCGCTGGTCATGGCTTCTATGGGAGCGGAAAATGCCTCCAATATATATAAGCACCTTTCCGATACTGAGGTAGAGGAGATATCCGTCGAGCTTGCAAGGATGGAATACCATTCCGTTGACGAGGTCGAGGAAGTGCTCAACGAGTTCTACGAGCTGTGCCTTACGCAGAAAGTTGTCGCCGAGGGCGGCTATGACTACGCAAGGACAGTCCTCGAAAAGGCTTTCGGCGAGGAAGCGGCGAACGCACTTATCTCCCGCATAACAAAGCAGCTCAAGACGAAATCCTTCGACTTCGTAAGAAAAGCGGACTACAAGAACCTGCTGGCTATCGTGCAGAACGAGCACCCGCAGACCATCGCGCTCATTCTTTCCTACGCGAGAACTGATCAGGCGTCCGCGATACTTTCCGAGCTTCCCAAGGAGAAGCGCGTTGAGGTCGTAGAGCGCATCGCGAACATGGACCGCGCTTCACCCGAGGTGGTAAAGGCGATAGAGGAGTCCCTCGAAAAGAAGTTCGCGAGCCTTTCCACTGCGGATTCCATGGAGGTCGGCGGTATCAACTACGTTGCGGAGATCATGAACAATGTCGACCGCGCAACGGAGAAGTACATATTCGACGAGCTGTCCGCCCGCGATCAGAAGCTGGCAGACCTCATCAAGCAGAAGATGTTCGTATTCGAGGATATCGTCAAGCTGGATTCTCAGGCAATTCAGGAATTCACGAAGCAGGTCGAGTCCAAGGACCTCGCCGTTGCCCTCAAGGGCTCCACGCAGGAGGTTGCGGAGTGCATCTTCGCGAACATTTCCTCCCGCGCGAGGGAGAATCTGCAGGCGGATATCGAGTATCTGCACAACGTTCGTATGCGTGATGTCGAGGAGGCTCAGCAGAGGATCGTCGGCGTTATCAGAAAGCTGGAACAGGATCAGGTCATCACCATCACTCACGGCAGCGGCGACGAGATAATCGCATAACGCCGAGGTGGCAATGGAGGTATTTGATTGTCTGTATTGAAAGTTGGCTCCGTCCGCTGCGGCGGCGGGGTGGATATATCGAACAGGGTGGAGCTGCACAGGCAGGAGCTTCCCGTATTGAATACGGAAGAAGAGCCGCCGCACGAGCAGCTGCCCGACAGGGAAAAGCTGCTCGACGAGCGCGAAAGCAGGATAGCGCAGCTCGAGGCGGAGCTTACGGCGCAGCGCCGGCAGCTTGATCTGCTCAAGGAGCAGTACATCGAACAGGGCAAGGAAGTCATCCTTGAAGCCAAAAGGCGCGCCGATGGGATAGTTTCCGCCGCGCAGCAGAATGCCGAGGAGATAACCGCAGACGCCGAAAACAACCGCGAGGGCGTTTTCATCAAGGCAAAGGCGGAGGGCTTCGAGCAGGGCAGAAAGGACGGCGTTGAGGCGTGCCTTGCGCAGGGCAGGGATATCCTCGACGAAGCGAAGGCGTATTCGGAGAAAATTAACTCCGAAAAGGCGGCGCTGTTCGAAAAATATGAAAAAGACATCTACGAAACCGTAATGGATATCGCCAACAAGGTAACGCTGGGCAGCATGAGCGTCAAGGACGGCACCGCTGCGAAGAAGCTTATCAAAAAGGCTGCGAAGGAATTTCGCAGCTCGCAGCTCGTGCGCATAACGCTCGACAAGAACGGCGCCAGCGAGGAACTTGCGGGGGATTACGAATATCTCAAGGAGCTCTGCGGCGGCGCGGAGCATGTTGAGGTAGAGCTGCTGCCCGACGCAGAGCAGGGAACTGTTATCGTCGACAACGGCAGCGAGATAACCGACGCGGGAATCCAGACCCAGCTTCGCATGATACGCGAGCTTGGCAGCGGAAAGTTCCGCGGAGGAAACGAACACTCGGACGAGTAAAGTCACGGCGGGAGGTATTCAGTTGGAATTTGATTACGGAAAATTCCGCGAGGAGATCGACAAAACGGACACCTTCCGTTACATGGGCAAGATAGAAAAGATAGTCGGCATGACCATCGAAGCCAGCGGCCCGCAGTGTAATATCGGCGATGTCTGCCGCATATTCTCAAAGGATATGACGAGCTACATCAGGGCAGAGGTAGTCGGCTTCAACAAGAGCAACATCCTGCTCATGCCGTACACCGAGATCGAGGGCATAGGCCCGGGCAGTATCGTTGACAACACCGGCGGAAAGCTCAATGTCAAGGCTGGCGCGGGGCTTATCGGAAGAATAGTCGACGCCACCGGCAACCCGCTGGACGGCGGTCCCGAGATAGAATACACCGACGAAGTCCCCATCACGGGAATACCCGTAAACCCGTTCACAAGACCTCCCATAAAGGACACCATCGAGCTTGGCGTTAAGGCGATAGACGGCATGCTCACCATGGGCAAGGGACAAAGAATGGGCATCTTCGCAGGCTCGGGCGTCGGAAAATCCACGCTGATGGGCATGATCGCACGAAAGGTCAGGGCGGACGTTAACGTCATCGCGCTGGTCGGCGAGCGTGGTCGTGAGGTGCGCGAGTTTATCGAGCGCGACCTCGGCGAAGAGGGCATGGCGCGGTCGGTGCTTGTCGTTGCGACGAGCGACCAGCCCGCGATGATGCGAAGCAAGTGCCCGCTTACCGCCACGGCGATAGCGGAGTATTTCATGAAGCAGGGCAAGGACGTGCTGCTGATGATGGACAGCCTTACGCGTTACGCCATGGCGCTGCGCGAGGTCGGGTTGTCGACGGGCGAACCGCCCATCGCGAGGGGCTACACGCCGTCAATTTACAGCAATATGCCCAAGCTGCTGGAGCGCGCGGGAAATTTCCCCGAGGGCTCGATAACGGGAATCTACACCGTGCTCGTTGAGGGCGACGACACCAACGAGCCGATAGCGGATACGGTGCGCGGTATCATCGACGGACACATAATCCTGTCGAGAAAAATTGCAGCGCAGAACCATTATCCCGCGATAGATATTTTGCAGAGCGTATCCCGACTTATGTCGGAGATAGTCACCCCGGAGCAGAAAGCGGCGGCGGGAAAGCTGCGCAACCTGCTCTCCCTTTACAACAACAACTACGACCTCATCTCCATCGGAGCATACAAGCACGGCACAAACCCGCAGCTTGACGAGGCGATAAGAAAAATAGACAAGATAAACGGATTTCTCATGCAGGCGGTGGGCGAGAGCTTCAGCTACCCGGAAACGGTGCAGCTCCTGCTCGACGCGGTCGGCGATGAGAAGAAGTAAGGTGAGCGTTTTTGAAGAAGTTTCATTTTACACTTGAAAAGCTGAAAGATTTCCGCGACCAGGAGCTCGACAGGCAGAAAAACGCGCTCAGCGCGCTGCAGGCGGAGCTTCGCAGGATAAACGACACGGCGGAGTCGCTGCGCGTTAAAGTTGCGGAGCAGAGCGAGCAGCTTGCGCAGGTATGCGCGGCAGGTGCGGCGGCAAGCGATGTCGCCATGCGGAAGAGGTACATCGTAACGCTCCAGCAGGAGATACACCTCCGCGAACAGCAGGCGGTGGAAAAACAGCAGGAGATCGACAGGCAGCTTGACGTCGTCGTTGAGGCGACCAAGGATGTAAAGACGCTCGAAAAGCTCGAGGAAAAGCAGCTCGAGGAGTACAAGGCGCTCGAAACCAAGGAAAACGAGCAGTTCATCGAGGAGTTCGTAAGCGGGCAGACAGTCCGCGCGGGCATTCACTGATATCTAGGCGTAAGCCTTGATATATATTGAATAATGCAGAAGGAGGTGAGAAAATGGCAGTAGCAATGAACACGGGCGGGTATTTCAGAAGCGATTTCATGATATCCGACGCGGCGATACCCATGCAGCTTGATGAGCTTGAGGCAGAGCAGTCCGCGAAATTTGCGGAGCTTCTCGGAGCATTCGGCACATCGGACGCGAATGTCACTGACGCCGAACAGGCGGTGCTTGACGAAGCGGTGGAATCGGAGCTTGCGGATATGTCGGAGGAAGCGCTGAACGAGGTGCTGAAAGCCGTGGCAGGCGATAAGGCGCCGACGGATAAGGCTGTCCCAGTAAAAAAGGCGGACAATTCCGATGAACCCGAAGCGGCGAAAACAGACGAAAACATCGTTCCCGACAATGCAATGATGATGTTCGGCGCGAACATGACGATCATCGAAAGCGCGTCGGACGAGTTCAGCGAGATAACATCGGCGCTCGCGGCGGACGAAACAACCGCGCCCACGGAAAACACCGAGCCGATACAGCAGGTGCAGACCGAGCAGCCCGTGCAGCAGATGCAGCAGGACGTAAGTCAGGCGGCGGATATCGCGCAGGACATTCCGACGATAAACGCACAGGCGCAGCAGGCAGTCCCCACGGACGACACCGCGCAGGCTAAGCCTACGGAAACAGCCGTCAACACGCAGAGCGCTCCCGAAAAGACAGATACGGCCGGCAGAACGGATATCTATGTTTCCTCCGGGAAGCAGTCCGAGCAGCCCCGTCAGCAGTCCGAGCAGGGCGAAAGCAGCTCCGATTTCGCGCAGACACTGGGCGGCGAAAAGGCGCAGGTGCTGGCAAATGCGGCGGAAAAGGGCGAGATATCCCGTCCCGAGGTGAGAACTTTCACGGCGGAAAAACAGCCTGTTTCCGAGGATAAGGCGGAACTCCCCACGGAAGAACAGCCCGAAACCCCGACAATGCAGACCACGCTGAAAAGCAAGATAAGCTCCGCATCGGATGAGCTTGAAATGCTGAAAAGCGCAAGAACCGTGCGTCAGTCCGAAAAGACCGAACAGCCCGACACCAGCGAAGCCCCCATTATCCGACAGGCAGTGCCGCAGGATACATCGGTACGCACCGAAGCGGGCGCGCCCGAGGTAAAGAGGGAGGAGATCGTAAGGCAGGCGGCGGAGTTAGTAAGGACCGCGATAACCGAAAACACATCCGACCCCGAAAAGACCGAATACAGCATCACGCTGGATCCCGAGGAGCTCGGCAAAATAACCGTAAAGCTCACAAAGGCAGCGGACGGAGCGGTATCCGTAACGGTGGCGGCGGAAAGATCTGCAACGCAGCGCATTCTCGAGCAGAACAGCGCAATGCTTCAGGACAGCCTGAAAAACAGCGATGTAAGGCTTGAAAGCTGGCAGACGGTCAACGCTTCCGAGCGCGAAAACTACGCGCAGGATTACAATGGCAGCAGCAAGAACCCCTATTACCGCGAAGAACCGCAGCAGGAGACGGATAACGACGGCGACAGCACGTTTGCGGAGCTGATAGCGGCAATGTAAATTCAAAGAAAGGAGAGATGGATTTGGCAGACACGGTCAATAAAGTGCTTTCCAGCAGCGAGCAGATCGCGGCGAACTACGAGAAATACAAGGACAGATTCAAGGATTCCACAAGCGAGCTTGTAAATTCGCAGACGTTCCTGAGCCTTCTCGTGGCGGAAATGACAAATCAGGACCCTCTTGAGCCTACCTCCAACACGGAATTTATCACGCAGATGGCGCAGTTCACATCGCTCCAGTATGCGCAGGATTCCAGCACCTACGCCAAGGCAAACTACGCTTCCTCCCTCGTGGGAAAGACGGTCACGGCGAGCATGATGGACGGCGGCGAGCTTGTTACAAAGACAGGCGTGGTCGAAAAGGTAGTAAAGAACGGCAGCGATTACACGGTTTATATCGACGGCAAGGGCTTTGACATCTCCAAGGTAACTTCGGTTGCGGACGGCGCTTCGAGCGGCACGACTTCTTCGGGCAGCCTCGGCGACAGGATCGCGGCGGCTTCCATGATGATAGGAATGTACGCGACGGTCAACGCGAAAACCGAAAAGGGCACCGTAGTAGACGCGGGCATAGTTGAGTCCGTACAGGCAAAGAACGGCGAGATAAGCGTGGTCATCAACGGCGTATCCTACAAGGCGGAGGATGTGGTCGAGGTCAAGTACGCGACTATCCCCGACGACAGCACCACGGATGGCAAGACGGACGGCACCACTAATGACAAGACCGACGAAAAGACCGAGGACAAGACCGAGGAAACCGGCGCGGCACAGTCCGAGCAGATGGCGGCGGCATTTGTTGAGCAGAGGGGCGTTGTGGTTCCCGAAGTGATTGAGGACGATATCGAGGATCTTGAAGATCTTGCGGATATCCTATAACGGCACGGAGGCTATAATATGCTGATAAGCGAATACCTCGCGCTTCGCAACCAGATCAGCGTTACCACCGGAAACGGCATAGGGGCGGCGAACGGAATCGCTTCTCCCGAAAGCACACAGAACGGCGAAAGCTTTGCGGAAGCGTTACAGCGGAAGCTGGACGAAAAGCAGGGCGGCGTGGAGTTTTCAAAGCACGCTATACAGCGCCTTGAGGAGCGCAGCATAGACCTTACCGAGGGCAACACTCTCGAGCGCCTTAACAAGGGCGTTGAGATAGCCGCGGACAAGGGCAGCAGCGAAACACTTGTTCTGGTGGATCAGACAGCGTTTGTTGTGAGCGTGAAAAACAACAAGGTAATAACCACCATGTCCAACGAGGACCTGATGGGCAACATTTTTACGAACATCGATTCCACTGTGATAATATGAACGGACCTGCGGGAATTCATGCGGTGCTTGTGATTGAAGCGCCGCGCACAGCGGACTCGCATATTAAAGACGGAGGTCAACTTAATGGTTAAGTCACTTTATTCCGGCGTATCCGGACTTAAAACACACCAGCAGAAAATGGACGTTATCGGCAACAACATCGCCAACGTCAACACAACTGGCTACAAGGCAAGCGTAGTAACCTTTGCCGATGTATATTATCAGACCAAGAGAACTCCCTCGGGCGCAACTGCCACCCTCGGCGGCGTTAACCCCAGACAGGTCGGCTACGGCGTTAAGATGAACACCACCACCAACAACATGAGCCAGTCGGGCTTCACATATTCCGACAGCATTTATGATATGGCGCTCGACGGCGAGGGTTTCTTCCAGCTGATGGACGGCGAGGGCAACATATTCTACACAAGAGCAGGCGTTTTCAATATCGACGACAGCGGCTATCTTGTTGACTCCAACGGTTATCATGTCCTCGGCGTTTCCGGCGACAGCGAGGGACAGAATGCGGGTTCCGACATCATCCGCATGGTGATCCCCTCGACAGAAGCAAACTGCTCCAGCGCAACAAAGACCGTAAACGGCACGAATGTAACAGTTTCCGTTTCCGCTCCTTCGGATAACACCAACCTTTCCGTTACATTCACCGAGAGCACCTATCCCTACGCGACATATTCCGGCGGCGTGCTGAATATCTTCTTCAATTCCGACGAGCAGTACGCTTCCGCAGAGGATTTTGAAAAGGCGATTTCCGACGCTATCTCCGCGGGCGGCGTTCAGCTTCCCGATGATGTTGAGCTGAAGTTCGAGTTCGAGTCCATCCCCGACGACGTTGAGGCCGAAGCGGCTTCCAACAGCATCACCGGTCTGAAGTACTCCACCCCCAAGGACACTGCAAACATCTATAATACATACACAGTTACCGATAACTCCACCACTCCCGCTACAACAAGCACAAAGTATGCGTATGTAAACTTTGCCGCAGACGATGTATATGCAACAAAGCAGAGCGTTAACTTCGTATACACCGCGGGCGCTGACGCTTCCGTTACATATTCTTCGGGAACATGGAACATCGTTATCGGCGACACCACCACCGCTTCGGATATCAACGACCTCATCGAAAAGTACATTGCGGATAATCAGTCCGATACAAATCCCATCCCCGGCCTTACCTGCACAAGCTTCGTAGTTCCTACGGATAAGACCGCAAGGGCAGAAGCATTCGGTTCCGCGCAGACGGTTGCGATGCAGGGCGGCAAGGATCTTCAGGCGGGCTTTGACATCGCCGTACAGGAAAAGGGCGAGTTCGGCAACAACTACAAGGTAACATTCGCATATGCCGCAGGTTATCAGAAAACCAAGGCAGTATGGGATGAGAACAACCTCACCATCACCGTCGGCAACGACACCACCATCGAGGACATCAACAACGCGATAAAGGCTGCCGCAGGCGGAAACGACAAGAAGATCATCACCGTTTCCAATGTTACGGGTCTGAAGGCAAACGCTTCCGATACCACAACGACCTATGTAATGAACGCGGCTGAGCGCGAAGCGTTCTTCGGCGCAAACCCTGCGCTTTCTCCCGCAAACGGTAAGGACAGCTTCTTCACAGAAACCGCAAAGTCCCTTTCCACCTTCAATCTTCAGAACGGCCGCTCCGGCTCCGCGCAGAGCTATAAGGATCTCGAGAACGTAACGGTACGCTCCGACGGTACCATCATCGGCTACCACGCGGTACACGGCTATCTTACCCTCGGCAGAATAGACATCGCAACATTCGATAACCCCAACGGCCTTACTGCTGTCGGCGGCACGATGTTTGCCGAGTCCGTAGCTTCCGGCGCTGCACAGGTAAATGTAGCAGGCAGCAACGGCGCGGGCGAGGTAGTAGCGGGCGCCCTCGAAATGTCCAACGTTGACCTTTCGCAGGAATTCACCGACATGATAACCACACAGAGAGGTTATCAGGCAAACTCCAGAGTAATAACCACTTCCGATACCATGCTTGAGGAACTTCTCTCCCTCAAGAGATAATTGATCTTACAACGGCTTGCTGCGGGGCGGGCGTCCCGCAGCAGATACCGTTTTTTCCGAGGTAATATGATATTTCTTACAAAGCTTGACGGAAAGCAGTTCATGCTGAACGAGCAGATGATCGAAACCGTCAGAGAAACTCCCGATACCGTTATAGATATGAACAACGGCCACAGCTATATAGTGCGCGAGAGTATGCGGGAGATACAACAAAAAATAATCGAAAACAGCAGGATGCGCCGCAGGGCCGCATTAAAGGCGGCAAAGAGCGACGAGCCTTTGACATAACAGGGGACAAGCGTCCCATTAACATAATTTCAAAAAAGCGAGGGGTATATTGTGAATATTTCACTTATTGTCGGATGGGTAATGGCGTTTGGCCTGGTCATCTTCGGTATAGTATCCAGTGGTGATATGGGGAGCTTCCTTGATGTATCATCGTTTGCGATAACGGTCGGCGGCGGTATCGCCTGCCTTATTGCGTCCTTTCCGGTGTCGTATCTTGCGGGCGTTCCCAAGAAATTGGTGATGGCGTTCCTGCCGAAGAAGTACGACCCGAGAAAGTACATAAAGCAGATCGTTGACTACGCGCAGGTAGCGCGTACAAGAGGCCTGCTCGCCCTCGAAGAGAGCGCGAACCAGTGCACCGACCCCTTTATGAAGTCCAGCCTTATGCTCATCGTCGACGCCAACGACGCGGACAAGGTGCGCGGAATGCTGGATGACTCCATCAACTTCATGTGCGAGCGCCACGAAAGCGGACGCGCGTTCTTTGAAAAGGGCGTTGCGATATTCCCCGCATTCGGTATGCTGGGTACCCTTATCGGTCTTATAAACATGCTTGCCAACATGGAGGATTCCTCGGGACTTGCAACAGGTATGGCGCAGGCGCTGATCACGACGTTCTACGGCTCGCTTTTCGCAAACGTAATTTTTGCGCCCATCGGCATGGCTCTGAAAAATTCACACGAGGACGAGCTTCTGTGTATGCAGATAATCGAAGAGGGCGTGCTTGCCATCGCCGCAGGCTCCAACCCGCGCTATATTCAGGAAAAGCTTGAATTCATGCTGCCCAAGAGCATGCACGAGGCAAAGTAACGCGGAATTAATTTGTTCAAAATCTCATTTTCTGTGTGTTAACGTATTGTTCAAATTTACGGAAATACAAGATGATAACGTTTACATGGCAAAAAATTATAAAAAGTGTTTGCAAATGTTCTGATTTTATGGTACAATATAATATCGGCGGGTTTTGCCTGCCATAAGGAAAGAGGGGACAGCTTCTATGGCCAAACGGCAGAAAAAGTTTGAGCAGGACCACAGCAACGACTGGCTGAATACATACGCGGACATGGTCACGCTTCTGCTTACGTTCTTCGTTATGCTGTATGCTTCCTCAAGTATCGACTCCCAGAA
>CAVIFG010000034.1:0-12953 GCA_963641955.1 Escherichia coli | reverse complement strand
CTCTCCGCGTTTTTATAAAAAGTGCAAATCGGGGGCGGATAACGGCAAAGAATTTGGAGATTTTCCACATTGAAAATAATCTTGTTTTATTGTAAGATAAAACTGAATAATTGAAGGGAGTGTTGTAATTGTCCAAGACAACCGTCAAGATAGACGGCGGGGAGAACGAGTCCTTTATGTATAAAATAGCAACGTTCATCGTTGATAAAAGGAACCTGTTTTTCCTGCTGTTCATTTTCGCGATAATCTTCAGCGTTTTTGCACAGAACTGGGTAAGCGTTGAGGACGACATCACGCAGTACCTGCCCGAAACCACAGAAACCCGCCGGGGACTCACCCTTATGAACGATGAGTTCGTTACATACGGCACGGCTTCGGTGATGGTATCCAACATTACATACGACGACGCCGACAAGCTCAAGGAAGAGCTTGAGGAAATCAGCGGCGTGTCCGAGGTCGCTTTTGATGATACCACGGATCATTACAAAAACGCCGCCGCGCTGTTTTCTATAACATTCGACGGGGAAGCCGACGATCAGGTCAGCATCGACGCGATGAATGCCGTGAGAGATAAACTCAGCGGATACGACGTGAGTGTTTCCAGCGAAGTCGGCAGCGATTCCTCCGCGCAGCTTGCAGAGGAAATGAATATCGTAACGATGATCGCGGCTGTTATCATCGTGCTGGTTCTGCTGTTCACATCGGGATCCTACGCAGAGATACCCGTGCTCGTCATGACGTTTGGTGCCGCGGCGATACTCAACAAGGGCACCAACTTCATGCTCGGCACGATATCTTTCATTTCCGATTCCGTAACGGTGGTGCTTCAGCTTGCACTGGCGATAGACTACGCCATCATACTTATCCACCGCTACACCGAGGAGCACGAGCATCTTCCCACCCGCGAAGCCTGCATAACAGCGCTCAGCAAGGCTATCCCCGAGATATCCTCCAGCTCGCTGACCACTATTTCCGGTCTTGGCGCGCTGGCGTTCATGCAGTTCAAGATAGGCGCTGACCTTGCGGTAGTCCTTATCAAAGCGATACTGCTGTCGCTGCTGTCCGTTTTCACGCTTATGCCGGGACTTATCATGCTGTTCAGCAATGCGATAGAAAAGACTAAGCACAGAAACTTCGTGCCCAAAATTTCCGCCGTCGGCAAGTTTGCCTTTTTAACAAGGCACGTTATCCCGCCGGTATTCGTAGTTATTGCAGCCATCGCGGCAGTATTTGCAAACCAGACTCCCTATTGCTACGGCACGACTGACCTTACCACTCCCCGCCAGAGCGAAACGCAGATGGAGGAGCAGAAGATAAAGGACAACTTCGGCAGGACCAACCTCGCGGCGCTTGTTATCCCGTCGGGGGATTATGAAAGCGAGTCCGAGCTTATAAAGAAGCTTGAAACCTATACCGAGGTCGATTCCTGCATGGGTCTTGCGAATGTCGAGGCGATGGACGGCTATGTCCTTACCGATAAGCTGACCCCGCGCCAGTTTGCGGAACTGGTCGACCTTGATTACGAGGTGGCTCTGGTGGCATACGGCGCGTATGCCGTCAACGACGAAAATTACGGCGAGGTAATAAACGGCCTTGACCAGTACGGCGTGCCGCTGATAGATATGTTCATGTTCGTGTATGACGAGGTGGACAAGGGGCTTGTCACGCTGGACGATGAAATGATGGATACCCTTGATGAGCTTCACGAAACGCTCAACAAGGCGCTGCTCCAGCTCAAGACCGACGATTATACTCGTATTCTCGTATACCTCAACCTCCCGGAGGAGGGCGACGAAACTTTCGCATTCCTCAATACGATACATGAGGAAGCGGAGAAATTCTACCCCGCGGATAATGTATATCTAGTCGGCAACTCCACATCGGACTACGACCTGTCGTCGTCCTTCGTAAACGATAATATGCTTATCAGCATACTTTCCGCGCTGTTCGTTATTATAATCCTGCTGTTCACGTTCAAGTCCGCGGGACTTCCCGTACTGCTTATCGCGGTAATTCAGGGTTCTATCTGGATAAACTTCTCTGTTCCCGCGATACAGAACACCCCGCTGTTCTTCCTGTCTTACCTCATCGTAAGCTCCATTCAGATGGGCGCGAACATCGACTACGCGATCGTTATCTCCAGCCGTTACATGGAGCTGAAGAAAGAAATGCCGCTGAAGAAAGCAATAACTGAAACGCTGAACCAGGCATTCCCGACCATCATAACCTCCGGCGCGATACTCGCCATGGCGGGCATACTTATCGGACAGATCTCCACGGACGGCACCATTTCTTCCATCGGCGTATGCCTTGGCAGAGGTACTATCGTTTCCATCATACTTGTAATGGGCGTTCTGCCGCAGATACTTATTCTCGGCGATATCATCATCGAGAAGAGCTCCTTTACGCTTAAAAAGAGGGAGCGCACGCAGCTTATCAACAGCGGTATCGCGGTTACCGGTCTTGTGCGCGGTTATGTAAACGGCCGCATCGACGCAGTTGTTAACGGCGTTATCATCGGCGACATCGACGCGCGCATTGAAAGCAAGAACATAACTCCCGTCGAGGGAGAAACACCTCCCGACGAAAGCGGGGGCGGCGCGAATGAAACTGTTGTTGTGGCAGAGGGGGTGACGGCGCATGAATAAGCTTAAAAAATTCGGTGCGGCGTTCATCTCCGCAGTAATGCTGTGCGGCTCTGTTTCCGGGGGATACACAGCCCTCGCGGCAAGCTCGGTTTCCGTTTCGGATGCGATACAGATAACCAACGCGGATAATTTCGCGGAATTTGTGAAGAACTGCACCCTAGACAGCTATTCCGTCGGGAAGAAATTCGTACTCACGGCGGATATCAGCCTTACGGGAAGAAGTATATCCCCCGTGCCCAGCTTCGGCGGCAGCTTCGATGGAAACGGCCACACGATCTCGGGACTTAACATTCAGAAAAGCGGCTCTGCGCTGGGTCTTTTCAGATACATCGAAAAGACGGGCTCCGTGAAAAATCTCACCGTAACGGGACTTGTTTCCCCCTCGGGAACGGCGACGGAGTGCGGCGGCATTGCTGGCGTTAACCGCGGCAGGATAATAGACTGCCGATTTAACGGAATAGTCCGCGGAAAGGAACAGTGCGGCGGCCTTGTCGGGCTGAACGAGGAGAGCGGCATAATCACAGGCAGCTCTGCGAACGGCAGGGTGCAGGCAAATCACTTCGCGGGCGGTATCGCGGGCAAGAACTACGGCTCGATACGCGCCACGGAGAGCACTGTTTCCGTAAACACAAACAACGTCGACGACTCGATAGAGCTGTCCGACCTCAGCATTTCGGATATATATTCCACTGAAAACGCTGTTGATATGACGGACGTAGGCGGTATCGCGGGTTATTCCGCGGGAACGCTTATCGGCTGCACAAACCGCGGCACCGTGGGATATCAGCATGTCGGATACAACATCGGCGGTATCGCGGGCAGGCAGGATGGCTATGTCAGCGGCTGCGAAAACTACGGCACCATATACGGCAGGAAAGATGTTGCGGGCATCGTCGGTCAGGCGGAGCCGCACTTCATGCTGACATATTCCAAGGAAAAGCTTGATGACCTCGACGAGGAGCTTGATAAGCTCAACGACCTTATCAGCAGCACCATTGACGACATGGGTAGCCGCGCCGACGTCATTTCCGGCGACTTCAGCGGCATAAACTCCACGCTGGATGATATCAGAAATGATACCGACGGCGTTATGCAGGAAGCAGACAGAATAATCAATGCGGACGTCGATTCCGTGAACGAGATAATGGCGCGCATTGACGACTGCATTTCCATGCTTAGCCCCGTTATGGATATATTCAGCGAGTCCGCGGATGATGTTTCGGATGCATTCGATAAGCTGTCTGACGCGGGCGTGCTGCTCGGCACGAGCATAGATAATCTCAGCGATGGCATGGAAGTCATTTTCGACGCGATGGACGGATTTTCCGACGCGGCGGAGGAACTGAAAAACTCCGCTGCTGCGGTGAGCGACGCGCTGTCTGCTTTCAAAAAGGGCCTTGGCGACCCTGACCAGATGAAAGCGGCACTGGACGCCCTCGAGGACGATATTTACACGGTGAAGTACATCGTGAACTCCATCGCCGATAATTCGAACGATCTGCTTGAAGCCATAGACCGCTTTGAAAATTCCGAGGACACCAAGGCGGCGATAGACAAGATAAAGGCGGCGCTGGAGGATATCTCCGAAACCTCCGAGAAGCTGTCCAAGGATCTTGATACCCTCAATACGGCGCTCGGAAAGGTAAACGACGAGCTTCAGAAAATTTACGACGACCCCGATAACTACGAAAAGTATCTTAGAGAGCTACTCGACCTGCTTGCTGACGGGCTCGGAAAAGAGCTTGCGGACGCGGCGGAAGCGGTGTTCGACGATATGTCGGAGCTGACGAAAGCGCTGTCCGACCTTGCGGGCGGAGTTTCCGACCTTATCAACAGCGACGCATGGTCGCGCTTCAAGGATGATATCGACAAGGTTTCCGAGGATGTCCGCAAGGACATGGAGTACATCTCCAAAATAACCGACACATCCGTGACCACCCCCGATATCGACGTCGACGAGCTTTACCTTGTTATTGATTATCTCAAGCAGGCTTCCGACGGGCTTTCTTCGGCAGCGGGGGATATCGAGTCGGCGATCGACAAGATACAGGGCACATGGGATTACCTTGACAGAGCCTCTGCGGCAGCTATAGCGGCTGCGTACTGCGCTTCCGACGCGATGGACCTTGCGAAGAACGCTTCCGACAAGATAGGCAGCGCCATCGACGAGATAGGCGATATATTCGATTATTTTGACGGAAAACCCACAGTTGAATTCATCGGCGCGGATAATGCGTTCACTTCCTCCCGCGATAACCTTTCGGATTCTCTGAAAAACCTCACGGACGACCTTAACAGGCTGAACAGCTCCGCTTCGGTCACATCCGATATTTTCGAGGCCGACCTCAAGAAAATCAACGATCAGATAGCGGTCATTGAAGATCTTATCGTGGAAATCGTGGACGAAATAACGAATAAGTCCACCGACATCGACGACTATACGCAGGATATCTCCTCGGACGATACGACGGGATACGCGCAGGGCAAGATAGCCGACAGCAAAAACTACGGCAGCATAAACGCCGATGTGAATGTCGGCGGTATTGCGGGAAGCATGGGCGTTGAAAATTCCTTCGACCCCGAGAGCGACGGCATTGAAACCGTCGGCGACAAATCCTCGAACTTCCTTTATAAATTCCGCACCGTTGTAAGCGGCTGCATTAATTACGGATACGTCACCGCGAAAAAGGACGGCGCAGGCGGAATCGCCGGCGATATGTCCGCGGGCTGCGTAAAGGACAGTTACGGCTACGGAGATGTTGAATCTACCGGCGGCGACAATGTAGGCGGCGTTGTCGGCCATTCCGACGCGCTCATCATACGCAGCGGCGCAATGTGCCGTGTTAGCGGCGAGGATTATGTAGGCGGCGTTGTCGGTCAGGGCACCGATATCAAGGACTGCCGCGCGTTTGTCAAGATAACCTCATACACAGAGTACGCGGGCGCCATTGCGGGTTACGCCGACGGCGAGATATCTCAGAATGTCTTTGCGGACAGCGATATCGGCGGCATCGACGGCGTAAGCTACCGCACAAAGGCATACCCCGTACCTTATGAAAAGCTGCTGAAGCTGGACTATGTCCCCGAGGATTTCTCGCAGATAAAGCTTATATTCATTGCGGACGGAACAACTGTTGCCGAGCGTACCTATGCCTACGGCGACGACGTGCCCGACAGCGATATCCCCGAGATACCATCCAAGGAGGGCAGTTACGCCGAGTGGGAGGAATTTGAAACGCACAACCTGCGCTTCGGTTCGGTTATCAACGCAGAATACCACGACAAGATAACCGCCATCGCCACCGAGCAGCGCCGCGATGATGGTCTGCCCGTTATACTCGTGCAGGGTCATTTCAGCGGCTCCGATAAACTTCAGGCGTCCGTCAGCGGCGGCGTATGGCACCTCGTCATCCCGGACGACGGCACATACAAGCACGTCGTAAGGTATTACTGCCCCGACGACCCGAAAAAGACCGATGTCTGCATAAACGGCAGGGTGGTCGAGTCGGAAGTCGACGGAAAGTACCTTGTTTTCACGGCGGGACTGAGCGAGTTCGACCTGTCCGCCACGCCGAAAGTAGTAAATCCCTTCATCTTTATTGCGGCAGGCTGCGGCGCGGCATTGCTGGCGCTGATAATCATTGCGGTAATCATCCACAAGAAGAGAAAGAAGAGAAAAGCCGCCAAGGCGGCGGGCACCGAGGATAAAACGGAGGAAACCTCCGAAGCAGTATCCGGGGAAACCTCCGAAAAAAAGCCCGATGAAACCGCGGAAGAAGCCACAGACGACAAGACGGAAGTAAACTCCGCAGAATAAAATTTTCCGCGCAGGATAAAAATTTTTCTGCGCGGAAAAAATTTTAAAATACCCCTTGACAAATCGTTTTGAATGTGGTAATATTATTAGGTAATAAAGCAGAGCCACCACACTCTCACCCGCCGACGAACGTTCTGTCAGGCGCGGTTGTTTAATGTGAATAAGCCGTACAGGCATTTTATGTTAAGCGTGAGTAGTGTGCTCGCGCTTATTTTATTTCTATCGGCAATTCTGCCGCGTGTCAAAACAGAAAGGCGGTGCTTAGTATCAGCACGAAAGAACAGCTCATCAATGAGGATATCCGTGAGAAAGAGGTAAGAGTAATCGGTACCGACGGAGAACAGCTCGGCATCATGTCCTCGGCGGACGCACTTGCGAAAGCCATTGAGGCGGATCTCGATCTTGTAATGATCTCCCCCACAGCAAATCCTCCGGTATGCCGCATAATGGATTACGGCAAGTACCGTTTCGAGCAGGCCAAGAGGGAAAAGGAAGCAAAGAAGAACCAGAAGCAGGCCGAGGTCAAGGAGATAAAGATGTCCCTTAACATCGACACCAACGACTTTAACATCAAGGTCAAGAACTGCATAAAGTTCCTCCAGAACGGCGACAAGGTAAAGGTAACGATCCGTTTCCGCCGCGCAAGAGAGCTTTCCCACATGAACCTCGGCGACGATCTGATGAAGAAGTTCATGGACGCTGTTTCTGAGTACGGCGGTTCTGAGAAGCCCTCCAAGCTCGAGGGTAAGAACTACGCGGTGGTACTGAGCCCCAAGAAGTAAGATATGCGCCAAGGCGCACTTTAACCAAGCTTATTTTTCCGCCCGTCGGAAAGATACATCTTGTCCGCTTTCGGCGGACGCGGGGCGGGTTCCGTTCCGAAGAAAAACTCAAGGAGGATAACAAAATGCCTAAGATCAAAACACACAGCGGAGCTAAAAAGCGCTTCAAGCTGACAAAGACCGGTAAGGTAAAGATGCAGCACTGCGGCAAGCGTCACATTCTTACCAAGAAGACCACAAAGCGCAAGAGAGGTCTGCGCGTAGGCGCATACGCTGACGTTACCAACGTTGCAGCAGTAAAGAGCCTTATTCCGTACAAATAATCATCGCTCAAGAATAGGAGCACTAAACGCGGAATAAGCCTTTCCGCACAAAACAACAGGAGGTAATTGAAAGATGGCACGTATTAAGGGTGCGCTCGCAACTCGCAAGAGAAGAAATAAAACATTAAAGCTCGCTAAGGGTTACTGGGGCGGCAAGAGCAGACTGTTCAAGACTGCTAAGGAAGCCGTAATGAAGTCCGGTCAGTATGCTTACATCGGCAGAAGACTGAAGAAAAGAGATTTCAGAAGACTGTGGATCACAAGAATTTCCGCTGCTGCAAAGGCAAACGGCATGAACTACTCCACATTCATGAACGGTCTGAAGAAGGCTAACATCACTCTCAACAGAAAGATGCTTTCCGAGATCGCTATCAATGACGCAGCAGGCTTTACCGCTCTCACCGAGAAGGCAAAGGCAGCGCTTTAATTGGGATATCATCTCACGTCTTTTTCGGAGGGCGTGAGATTTTCTGCTATGTAGGGGGTATATTTCGTTGACGATTTCTTCGAGAAAAAACGACGCTGTCCGCCGTTTCCGTGAATTATCGCGGGACAAGAAAATGCGGGACGAGCTAGGGCTTTTCGCGGCGGAGGGCGACCATCTCTGCGGCGAGCTTTCCCGCTCGGGATATGTGCTGACGCAGGCGCTTTATACCGAAAAGGCTGCGGAAAAATATCCGCAGACGGTGCGCGCCCTGCTTGAAAAGGCACAGGAAAGCGCTGTAATAACCGAGGACGTCGCGGAATATATTTCCGATACGAAATCTCCGCAGGGGCTGTTTGCTGTAGGCGAAAAGCCCGCCGCGGGGGATTTTTCGGAGAAGGCGCGCAGGATCGTCATTCTCGACGGCGTGCAGGACCCCGGTAATGTCGGCACGGTGATACGCACCGCCGAGGCGCTGGGGCTGGACGGCGCGCTGCTGATAAACGGCTGTGCGGATATCTGGTCGCCAAAGACCATGCGTGCTTCGATGGGCAGCGTTTTCAGACTTCCGTGCGTTGTTTCGGACGGAGTTTCGGAGATAGAAAAGCTGAAAGCACACGGTTTTTCTGTGTATGGCGCTAAGCTGGACGAAACCGCGCTGCGGCTCGGCGAGTTTGATTTTCCCGAGAAAGCGGCGGTGGTGATTGGCAGCGAGGGCAGCGGCATCTCGAATGAAACCGCCGAAAACTGCACATATTCTCTGTATATCCCCATCACGGGGGCGGAGTCGCTGAATGCGGCGGCGGCCGCGGCGATAATTCTGTGGGAGTTCTCACGGTAAGTTTCGGATAATACCGCGCAAAATCGCACGGTGTTGTCCTTACTTTCTGCACGGGCAGAAAGTACCGCAAAGCTTAAAGAGCCGTCTTTCGGCTTTGCGGTGCTTGTTACTAAAACGAAAATGGGGGAAACATTTGTGTCAGACCTTGTTATTCTTGAGTCGCCTTCCAAGGCGAAAACCGTAAAGAAATATCTCGGGGCGGGGTACGATGTTATCGCGTCCACGGGTCATATAATAGACCTTCCGAAATCCAAGCTCGGCGTTGATATCGAGCACGATTTCCAGCCTCAGTATGTCAACATGAAGGACAAATCCGAGGTCATAAAAGAACTGAAAAAACACGCGAAGTCCTGCGGGACAGTATATCTCGCGACCGACCCGGACCGCGAGGGGGAAGCCATCGCGTGGCATTTGTCGCACCTGCTTAACATTGACGAGAACGCTCCCGTCCGCGTGACATTCAACGAGATCACAAAGACAGGCGTTCAGTACGGCATGAGCCATCCGCGCACCATCGACCACGATGTCGTTGACGCGCAGCAGGCACGCCGTGTGCTCGACCGTATCGTCGGATACAAGCTTTCGCCGTTCCTCTGGAAAAAGGTAAGGCGCGGACTTTCGGCGGGACGAGTTCAGTCCGTTGCGGTAAGAATAATCGTTGACCGCGAAAACGAGATACGCGAGTTCGTATCGCAGGAATACTGGACGATAGACGCGAAGTTTATTGCGGCTTCATCCAAGCGCGCGTTTGCCGCAAAGCTTGCGGAGGTCAACGGCGAAAAGGCGCAGATAGCCGACAAGGCGCAGGCGGACGCCATCCTTGCCAAGCTCGAAAACGCGGAATATACAGTAACTAACCTCAGAAAATCCCAGCGCAAAAAGCAGCCCGCACCGCCCTTTACAACCTCCACGCTCCAGCAGGAAGCTTCCCGCAGGCTGTCGTTCCAGGCACGTCGCACGATGAAGGCTGCGCAGGAACTGTACGAAGGTATCGATGTAGAGGGAATGGGCGCCGTCGGTCTTATAACCTACATGAGAACCGACTCGCTGCGTATATCCGACGAGGCAAAGACCGCCGCTGCGGAGCTGATAAAGGAGCTCTACGGCGCGGAGTATCTCCCCGAAAAGCCCCGCACATTCCGCACGAAATCCAACGCTCAGGACGCCCATGAAGCGATACGTCCCACCACGGTGAGCCTTACCCCCGAAAAGGTAAAGGGATCCCTCACGTCCGACCAGTATAAGCTTTATAAGCTGATATGGGAGCGCTTTATGGCGAGCCAGATGCAGAATGCCGTTATGGATACCGTTTCGGTGGATATCACCGCGGCGGACTGCCTGTTCAAGGCAAGCGGATATTCTGTGCGCTTCGACGGCTTTACAAGACTTTACGAAGAAACCAAGGAGAATGACGACGAGCAGAGCGGCGCCCTCCCGAAGATAGAAAAGGGCGAAAAGCTCAAGCCCAAGGAAGTGCTCGGCAACCAGCACTTCACACAGCCCCCCGCGCGCTACAACGAAGCGTCGCTTATCAAGGCGCTGGAGGAAAACGGCATCGGCCGTCCTTCTACCTATGCTCCCACGATCTCCACGATACTCGACCGCCATTATGTCGAGCGTGAAACAGGCAATCAGCTCAAGCCCACCGCCCTCGGCGAGGTCATAACCGAGCTGCTGAAGGATCATTTTAACAACATCGTTGACGTTAAATTCACCGCGAAGATGGAAAGCGACCTCGACGATATCGAAAAGGGCACGAAAAACTGGGTAGAAACCATGCGGAAGTTCTACGGCGGCTTTGCGGCTTCGCTGGAGAAGGCGGAGCAGGACATGGAGGGCAAGCGCGTAAAAGTGCCCGATGAGCCTACGGACATCGTGTGCGAGCAGTGCGGAAAGCCCATGGTCATCAAGATAGGACCCTACGGAAAATTCCTCGGCTGCTCGGGCTTCCCGGAGTGCAAGAACACCAAGAAGATCGTCACCGAAACAAAGGGCGCGTGCCCCCGCTGCGGCAAGAAAATGCTCGCGAAGAAGTCGAAGAAGGGCAAGCCTTTCTACGGCTGCGAGAATTATCAGACCTGCAATTTTATGACGTGGGATCTCCCCATCGAGGAGAAATGTCCGCAGTGCGGCGCGTCCCTCTTCAAAAAGGCGGGCAAGCTGGGCAAGATATATTGTGCAAGAGAGGGCTGCGGCTACGAGCGTCCTCTGGATAAAAAGGATAAAACTGATGAAGGTTAAGGTTATCGGCGCGGGGCTTGCGGGCTGCGAGGCAGCTATGCAGCTTGCACAGCGCGGTTTCGAGGTGGAACTCTGCGAGATGAAGCCGCAGAAGTTTTCCCCCGCGCATAAATATGCGGGATTTGCGGAGCTTGTCTGCTCGAATTCCCTGAAAGCCGCGCGGGTGGAGAGCGCCTGCGGGCTCCTCAAGGAGGAAATGCGCAGGCTCGGCTCGGTGATACTTGAGGCGGCGGAAAAGACATCCGTGCCCGCCGGCGGCGCGCTGGCGGTGAACCGTACTGATTTCTCGGACGAAGTCACGCGGCTGGTTACGTCCCACCCGAATATTACCGTGGTGAGCGGAGAGATATCGGAATTCCCGACGGAAAATACCGTGATCTGCACAGGGCCGCTTACCTCCGACGCGCTGGCGGAAAAAATACGCGGCGTGTGCGGCGAGGGGCTGAGCTTTTACGACGCGGCGGCTCCCATCGTAACGGCGGAGAGCATTGATTTCACAAAGGCGTTCTTCCAGACGAGATACGACAAGGGCGACGCGGATTACATCAACTGCCCGATGGATAAGGAAGAATACGAGCGCTTTTACGAAGCGCTTATCCATGCGGAAAGCGCGCCGTTAAAGGAATTCGACCGCCCCTCCGAACAGAGCGGGATGAAGGTTTATGAGGGCTGTATGCCCGTGGAAGTCCTCGCGAAGCGCGGCATTGAAAGCGTTCGCTACGGCTGCATGAAGCCCGTTGGACTCACCGACCCGAGAACAGGCAGGCGCCCCTATGCGGCGGTGCAGCTCCGCAAGGAAAACCGCGATGGCTCGCTGTATAATCTTGTGGGATTTCAGACGAACCTGAAATTCGGCGAGCAGAAGCGTGTGTTCTCCATGATACCAGGGCTTGAAAACGCGGAATTTGCGCGGTACGGCGTTATGCACAGAAATACGTTCATCGACAGCCCGCGGCTGCTGGATGTTCATTTTATGCTCCGCGGCTCGGATAATGTGTTCTTCGGCGGGCAGATAACCGGCGTTGAGGGCTACGTCGAGAGCGCGGCAAGCGGCATTGCGGCGGGTCGTGCGCTGGCAGACAGGCTGGAGGGCAGGATACCGACGGTGTTCCCGAGGACAACAATGCTCGGCGCCCTTTCGGCGTATATCAGCGACCCGTCCGTGACGGATTTTCAACCGATGGGAAGCAACATGGGAATACTCCCCCCGCTGGAAGAGAACATCCGCGGAAAGCAGGAAAAATACGCGGCGCTGGCAAAGCGCGCGCTTGAAGATTTGGACAAGGTTTTAAGAGCCGATACATAAAGGTGGTCAATATGAAAATTGTAATAGATGGTTTCGGCGGCGATAATGCTCCGGACGAAGTGCTCAAGGGCGCCGCTATGGCGGTTGAGGGCCTTGGTATAGAGGTCGCGGTGACGGGCGATATTATAGTGCTCGAGGATCGCATGAACGCGCTGAAAATAAACAGAAAAGGCATCGAGCTAATCCCCGCCGAGGGTGTGATAACCACCGAGGATAATCCCCGCTCGATACTCAAGGAAAAGTCGGGGACATCCATGGGCGTTGCGTTCAATATGCTTGCCCGCGGGGACGCAGACGCGGCGATAAGTGCAGGCAGCACAGCCGCGATCGTTATCGGCGGAACAATGATCGAAAAGCGTATCAAGGGCGTAAAGCGCACCGCGCTGGTACCGCTCATGCCCTGCAAGGGCGGAACGCGCTACTGCGTTCTCGACGGCGGCGCGAATATCGAATGCCGCCCCGAAATGCTTCAGCAGTTTGCGATAATGGGAAGCTGCTTCATGGAAAAGACCATGGGCGTTAAAAATCCCCGCGTCGGTCTGCTCAACATCGGAACAGAGGACGAAAAGGG